>JAHKAF010000085.1 GCA_018825865.1 Nanobdellota archaeon
AAGAATCAGCATCAGAAGTAACATTAAACACTGCATTAAATACTCCCTGACTTACATTTGAACAAGTTATTAAAACTTCATCTGTTTGTCCATCAACCATATTTCGTTGAGTCCAGTTAGATGTTATTTCTGTACAATCTCCTGAACAACTTACTACTGTATTTGTATTTGTTTTTTCTGAACTAATTTCTAAAACTGAAGTTATATTATTTATACTTTCTCCTAAATCTAAAGTTGATTGATTCCAAGATACATCAGGAGAAGGAATCAACGCAACTCCAACAGTAGCATGTTCATCACCTACCCATGTCCAAGTCATAGTTAATGAATTCCCTGTAACATTTCCATAAGACATACCTATTGCATCTACTCCTGCATCATATTGAACAAGTATTGTTTGATTAGCCCCATATGAATCTAGGGGGTCTACATCTACTGCAATTACATCTACTACTACATCACCTGGTTGAGCAGGAATAGTAAGAGATGAGGTTGTACAAGAAGCAAGTTCACAATAACCAGTAGTCATTGTAGATAAATTTACTGAATCAACTCCATAAAAAACTGCACTTCCACCTACTGCTTCTTCTGTTGTTGGGTTTGAAAATGTAACAACTATTGGCAAAGAAACTCCGCAATCTGGGTCAGTTAAACTCCACATTTCTGCTTGTTCTTCATCGTCAGTTACACAATTTTGTCTGCCTACTAAAGTCATAGAAGTTCCATTATAAGTTATTCCTGAAACAGTAGCTGTCGGTTCACTATCTACTCCAATACCAACTATTAACATCATATTATCCCCACAAGTAAATTCATGATTCCAAGTCATACCATCTATTAATGAAAGAGTTAAACCGTATGCAGTAGTTGGATTTGCAGTTATTGGGTCAACAATATAATCAATCTCCACACTTCCCTCGACAACTCTTAAATCAAAAGTATCTTGTTCTCCGACGAGATTTGTTAAAAATATTTTGTTGTATTGGTTTTCTTGAAGATTTGTGAATTCTGCTATTTTATTGTCGCTGTTTATTTCATAAACTTCTATTCTTGGATTTCCAGAAACTATTCTTGGATAAATAGTTATATCTCTTGAAGAATCAAGAGAGTGCTCAAAAGTAACCCTGACATATTCGCCGTCGCTTATTGCCTCGCTCCAAATATCATCTAATCGATAAACCTCGTCATAAATATCCGAAACAAATTCCCTGTTTCCGTCGAGATGTTCTGCTTTTGTAATTTCAATAATTATATCGAATGTCTGGTCACTTAAATGAGGAGCAATCCATTCAACATAATCCAGCTTTCCATTATTATCTAAATCATGGGCTGTAAAATTTATATATTTATTTTCTTCTCTCCAATAAATCTTAATTCTTGATTCTTGACCAACTTCAAACTTTTCCTCTATTTCTGCAAAAGCCAAGACTTCTGTATAATTTAATTTATCATCCCCTGAAATAATAACTCTTTTACCGTTGCTGATTTTTTCTTCGATAGCTGTTGGACCTTCTGTGTAATATTCAACTGCAATTTTTGTTGTTTGTATCTGACTGATAATTTCTTCAAGATTAATTATTTTTTTATCAATAGTTTCAGTAATGTCGTTTTGCAATTCTTGTTCTTCTATGGCATTCCCAGTGGTTGTAAGGTTTTTTAGCCAGCCCCGTAATCTTGTAAAAATTCCTCTTCTTTGTTCGATGTCGAGAGCAACATTTCCCGTAATCGCTCCAGAAAGAAAATTTTGCCTGTCTGTCTGTTCAATTGCTTCGTCAAATTCCTTGAGTTCATCTAATGCTTGCTGAACTTCTTCACCAGTTTTTACTGAAATGTTCCTAGCCTCTTTTGGGAGTTCTATTGAAATGTCTGTATTATTGGAGTCTTTGATATCAATCGTTTTAATCCATTTAGTAGGTTTGTTGATAATTGCTTTGTATTGTAATGTTAAGATGTTTGTTTCAGTAATAGTCACATTTATTGCTGTGACGTTTTCAGGAAGAGGAATAATCTCGGTTATGTTTTCTTCAGGGATTTCAATAAGACCGAAAATTTCATAAGTTATTTTATCAATTGTCAATTTTGCATTTGAGATTTCTATTTTTAAAGTGTAAGAAGATTTATTAAAGTTAGATAGTTCACAAGTTTCTTCACACCAATTACTGAATTCTTTGATAGTTTCAGAAGGAAGCTCTTCTTGGGAAGGACTCGAATCTTCCAGAAGAGCTCCGGATTCATTTATT
>JAHKAF010000006.1 GCA_018825865.1 Nanobdellota archaeon
TACTTCTTAGAAAATTCTATCGCCTTCTTAAACAAATCAATTTCTTTCTGTGAGTATTTATTCTTTTCACAAATCTCAAGGAACTCTCTCCCAATATCCTTCATTTATTGAGAAATAGTGGGGAATATAAAAAGTTATTGGGAAACCCCTCCAAAAAACAATCTTCTCTAAAACCACTCAATAATCTATATAAATTTATAAAAAGGATACCAGACATCCCCTATTATGGAAGGGGACAACACTAAAAAACCGAAAAGAGAGGACTTGATAACCGAGGCAAAGAACTTCTTTGATTTCTACAAAAAAGAACTGGGCGACTCTATACGTAAAGGAAATAACGTAATCTACCTTGATTTCATGAAACTCACAGAATTCTCTAACAAACTCTCAGACGAGATACTTTCTAATCCTGAAGAAACCCTAAGATTAATTGAACTTGCAATTGAAGAATCAGGCTTAGTCAAAAACGTCAGAGTCAGATTATTTAATCTCCCGAAGAGTCAAGAAATAAAAGTGAGAAACATCCGTTCAAAACACCTAAATGAATTAATCATCCTTGAAGGAATAATCAGGCAGGCATCAGATGTGCGACCTCAAGTTGTCAACGCGAAATTTGAATGTCCGAGCTGTGGAACAATTATCTCAGTTTTGCAAATAGAGAAAAAATTCAGAGAACCTTCAAGATGCTCTTGTGGAAGAAGAGGCGGGTTCAAACTATTAAGCAAAGAAATGGTTGACACTCAAAGACTTGTAATTGAGGAATCCCCTGAATCACTTTCTGGAGGAGAACAGCCAAAAAGGATTCATGTATTTGTAAAAGAAGATTTAGTTGAACCAAAAATGGAAGAAAAGACCACCCCTGGAAGCAGAGTAAAAGCAATCGGAATTCTAAAAGAAGTTCCTGTTCCATTAAAAACCGGCGGGCTTTCCACAAGATTCGAATTGGCGATTGAAGCGAACAACTTAATTCCATTAGAAGAAACTTTCGAAGAACTTGACATAAACGAAGAAGACGAGAGACAAATCCTTGAACTTTCTGAAGATCCAAAAGTATTCGACAAACTCGCTAGAAGCATCACTCCAAGTGTCTGGGGTTATGAAGAAATCAAAAGGTCACTTGTCCTGCAGTTGTTTAGCGGCGTACAAAAGACACATGTAGACGGGCAAAAAAGCAGAGGAGACATACACATATTATTAATTGGAGACCCTGGTGTAGCCAAAAGTGTAACCTTAAATTTCATGGCTGCAATCTCTCCAAAAGGACGTTATGTCGTCGGTAAATCCACCTCAGGTGCAGGACTGACAGCGACAGTAGTCAGAGATGAATATTTGAGAGGATGGAGTTTGGAAGCAGGTGCAATGGTTTTGGCAAATAAAGGATTAGTTTGTATTGATGAATTAGAAAAAATGGATCCAACTGACAGAAGTGCGATGCATGAAGCAATGGAACAGCAAACAGTTACGATTTCTAAAGCTAATGTTCAGGCGACTTTACGTTCAGAAACATCTGTTCTCGCAGCAGCAAATCCAAAATTCGGAAGATTCGACCCATACCAATCCATTGCCCAGCAAATTGATTTGCCCCCGACATTAATTAACAGATTCGATGTTATATTCACTTTAAGAGATATTCCAAATAGGGAAAAGGACGATAGAATCGCAACACATGTTTTACACGAGCACCAAAAAGAAGGGGAAGAGATGCTAATCCCACGGGACCTTTTTAGAAAATACATTGCATATGCTAAACAAAGAGTTATACCAAAACTGACTGACGAAGCTGTTGCAGAAATTAAAAAATTCTATATTGATTTAAGAAACAAGCCTGTTGCATCCGAGAGCGCCATGAGACCGATTCCGATTTCTGCGAGACAATTGCAGGCGTTAGTAAGGCTGTCAGAAGCTTCAGCAAAATTAAGACTCAGTGCAAAAGTTACAAAAGAAGACGCACAAAAAGCAATTGATATAATGAAATATTATCTTATGCAAGTTGGTTATGATTATGAATCAAAGACCATTGACATCGACAGGATTTCCACAGGAATCCCAACATCTCAGAGAAGCAAAATATTCACAGTAAGAGACACACTCGCACACCTCGAAAGTAGGCTCGGAAAATTAATCCCAATTGAAGAAATTGAAAAAGAACTTGAAGACAAATTAACAAAAGACGAAATCAGCGACGCAATAGGCAAACTTCAATCATCAGGGGACATTTTCAGACCCAAGAGAGGATATGTCCAGAGGATGTGAGAAAATAGAGTTCTAAGAAAGTAGTGTGATAGGTATTAAAAAAATATGATTAA
>JAHKAF010000086.1 GCA_018825865.1 Nanobdellota archaeon
AACCTCAACCTCAACCTCTGCAAAGTTTGTATAAAACCCCTCGATAGAAGTCATCTTTTTCTCGTCAAAATTTTTAAGATTTTTAGCAGAATCCTCCAACTTTTTCGCCTCGCTGATTTTCTTTTGCTTAACTTCAACCCCTTTCTCATCATCAATTTGCTTAATCAATTTTTCAAGAGTTTCCTTAAGATATTCTGGGGGCTTCCCCAAAACTTCAAGTATTAATATCGCACGAATTCCTTTTGTTTCATGTTCACTCAAACTCATTTTTATATTTCCTTTTTCTTATAATAAACAAAACAACCAGCAAAATACAAAACCCTCCGAACCCGTATAGAGCATAATCACTTTTGTCTAAACTTTTCTTGTCCTTTTCGCTTTTTATATCTTTTGCACTTAAGGAGATAATTTGCACTTCTAAGGGCAAAGTTTTGGTTTCCTTATCCCCCGAACTCTCTTCAATTACATTATTTGTTAGTTCTATTTCATTCTCCTCTTCGTCCTCCTTTTTGCAATCATTCTTGTCATCTTTTGTCTCCTCATAAAACTCCCAATCTTTCCCGCACAACTGCCAAGTTTTATCATCATTCTCTTCGTCGTCAAGCAAATCTGTTTCATCAATTAATTCCCCATCTTTATACAAAAAAACCTTTTCATCTGTGTTGTCTAACCATTGCTTCTCCAAAGTATAAATATAATATTTTGAAAAACTTCCACTCAACTCAATCTCATCTCCGTCGTTGTTCACTAACTTATAACCACCCAAGTCAAAATCTCCTCTATCATACAATTCAACCCATTCATTTCCAGTATCAGCTCCTGAAGGATTTAACTCAAACTCATTTATTCTAATCGCTGAGATGTTGGTGAGTAAGATTACTAAGATGATAATTGACACTACTTTTTTCATTAAATAATATAGTTAAGATTTGTTTTAAGTTTTGTTGTGATGGTTTGGATATATATTTTAGATAAGAAGAATGTTTATTAATGAAATACTTTAGATATTATAATGCATGAAGAAATTTTTAAAGGAGAAATTGTGGGATGTACAGCAATAGAGGGGCCTCCTAAAAATAGGGAAGTTACTACTTTTTCTGTTAAGAGTATTGAAGAAAAAACGAGAGAATGGAGGATTCATGGAAAACATGAGATACTATTACCTGGAAAGAAGATAGTTTTAATACATAATCCAAATTCAACAAATCCGTGGGCAGAAAGATACACTCTTTTTAACAATCAAGGAAATCCTGAATATAGGTTTAAAATGCCTCTTGATCCAAGATCTTTTTATGAGATTGAGTAAATTAATCCTCACCCAAAAAACTTCCCAAACTTCTCCTTAAAATCAACATATTCTATTTTTATCTTCCGCCCGTCTTTCACAGATTTTGCAATTAAAATTCTAGAGAAAATTCCCTTATTTAAATACCAAGCACATTTTTCTTTTTCTATTTTTGAAAGAATCCCATTCATTTTAACTTCAACACCAATTACTTCATGGTTCTTTGCCCCTTTATTCCGCAATTTGGGGTCTTGTGCCCTTGCTCTGCACCTACTTGGTTGGGTATACGCCGAGGCCCTATTCTTTTTTGGGTCATCCCGTGGGAAGCGGCGCATAGTTTGTTTAAACGCAATAAAGTCAGGAAAACCTGTTCCTACGACAAGCATCTTTTTGAAAGGGTTATATTTTCTTTTTGCCTTCACAAGTTTACCCTCACCAGGCTCACCAGAGTCATCCTTTGAGGATAAATCAACATTATTCGTCCATTTGTCCATAATCCAGCCTTGTGATTCAAGCTCATCCCGAACTTTTAATTCAAACCTTGCACCGCGCGCCCGCGCCGTTCTACCTTGTTTAATTTTAGATTTATCTTTAGATATTGAAAGTTTGCCCTTATCATCAATCCATTCGGTTTCATATTCCTCACTTCCAGCCTTTCTAATCTTCTCCATAATCTTTTTTTTATGGGCTTTCTTCACCTGATTTTTTAAAACCATATCTTAAATTATTCACAGAAGTATATTAATTTATTGGCTCTAAATTCAAATATCTCTCCCCTGCAAAGTCCGCCTTTTATTTTCCCTCGCCCTTTGGATAGCATCTTTTAAAACTTCCTCAACTTTCCTTTCAAGAGCCAGCCCAA
>JAHKAF010000087.1 GCA_018825865.1 Nanobdellota archaeon
CGCTGTTTATTTCGGACTGAAGGAATTTAATATGCGCGCGTCTGCAAAGAATTTCACAATTAAAGATTTAGACAAAATATCTGAAATCTGCAAACCAAAAAATGTCAAGAGATACCTGACTTTAAACACAATTATTTATGATGATGAAATCCAGAAACTCATGGATTTAATTAAGAAAGTCAAGGGAAAAGTCGACGCTGTTATCTGCTGGGATTTGGCAGTAATTCAATTATGTAAGAAGCACAAAGTTCCGTTTCACATTTCAACTCAGGCTTCTATTTCAAATACAGATTCAGCAAAATTCTACAAAAAGCTCGGAGCAGAGAGAATTGTCTTGGCAAGAGAATTAAATCTACAACAAATAAAAGGAATATCAAAAATAATTCCAATTGAATGTTTTATCCACGGAGCAATGTGCGTCGCTGTTTCAGGAAGGTGTTTCACCTCACAATTCCTCTTCAATAAATCTGCAAACCGTGGCGAATGCATTCAGCCATGCAGAAGAAGCTACATTGTACAAGACAAACAAGAAGGATATGAATTAGAGATTGATAATAACAGGGTTATGTCGGCCAAGGATTTATGCACCTTGCCATTTATTGAAGAATTAAAAAACGCAGGAATCACAAGTTTCAAAATCGAGGGAAGAATCCGTGATGCAAGATATGTGGATGCAGTTGTAAAAACTTACAGAAAAGCTTTAGATAATAACTTAAACAAAAAAGAGATTCAAGAATTAGTTGAGGAATTAAAAAAAGTCTATAATCGAGAATTCTCTTCGGGATTTTACCTCGGAGCCCCAACTTCAGACGATTTTTCAAAAGTAGAACACAGCGCAGCAAAAGAGAAAAAACATTTTGTAGGAAAAGTAACCCACTATTATCCAAAGGTTGGTGTAGCTAAAATAATGCTTTCTTCAAATTTGAAAGTTGGAGATAACATAATAATTATCGGAAAAACAACTGGTATAGAAAAGTCAAAAATAAAGAGAATTGAAATTGAAAATAAACCCATTCAACAAGGAAAAAAAGGCGAAGAAGTTGGAGTGAAACTTCCAGAAGTTAGAAAAGGGGATGAAGTATATAAGATAGTTGAGAATTAATTAAGTAAATAATTCTATCCAAATGTGTAATATTTTGCCTGTGAACAAAGTTGCTCGTTTCCAGAAGAATCTTCAAAATAAGCAGTCACGCCTATGCTCGTAGCATTTACGATTTCAGAATCAATTCCAGTTTTAGTAATAGTCTGTAAAGGCGCTATATTTCCTAAGACATCTATTGTAGAACTAGTTGAATCAGTTTCATTTCTGAAAATCATTTTTACTCCCCCAATTTTATCTCCGCCAGTTTTTCTATTTAAAATTACAGAACATACTGACGGATTGCTACAATCTACCGAGGTTGCACGCACATCAACCCCCAAACATTTTTCAGAGAGCGCAATGTTTTCTGTTTGTCCAATAACTATTTCATTAAGCGCATACCAAACAATTCCAATCGCAAATAATGCAATTCCAATTATTATAATAGTTTCAATAATCCCTGACATTCCTTTTTTGCTTTTCATTTTAGGTCCCCTTTAATCTATTTAATTAAAGAACATACTATAAAAATGTTTTCATTTTTTATTTATTGAATGTATCTAACAATTTAAAAAATTCTTTTCTATCTAAAATCCTGTCGACTTCTCCGGTTCCCATATGTTCTGTGAATTTGAGGAAAACTTCTGGAGAATATTTTTTCTTCAATGCAGCAACAGTCAGGAGTTTAGGATCATCCCAACCAGAATATTTTCCCGATTCAATTCCTGCTTTAATCTTTCTCTTCGATAAATCAACATCTTTGAATTTGTATCTTCCTATAAATCCAGTCCATGGATATGTCTTTCCTAAAACTTTGTAAATCATTTTTTGTCTTTCTGCATTATCTTTATGGTCTTTTCCGCGGATGATGTGGGTCATCTTCATTTCAATGTCGTCGACAGCAACAGCCAGATTCATCAAAGGCCAAACCCTATATTTCTTTTTTTGGAGGGGATGCGGAGTTTCATTTATTCTTGCAAGAGGAAAATCTCTCATTGCAGGGTTTTTATGTTCCATATTTGACTTAAACCTAAGAACCGCTCCTCCCATCTTATAACCATGTTTGTCAAACATCTTTTTCCATCTATCTAGATTTTCTTTAACACCCAATTTTCTGCAAGGACAATTTTTTTGTTTTTTGACAAACTCTCTAAATATATCTCCACTACAAGTGCAGACATATGCTGCTTTTTTATTAATTAATTTTTCGGCATATTTATAATAAATCTCCATTCTTTCAGACTGGACAACCAAATCAAATCCTTTTCCAAACAACCACCTCATTTCTTGTTCAATAAATTTGTAATTAGATTTATCAATTGTGTCTGGGTTTGTATCCTCAATCCTGACATAAAATTTTCCACCATACTTTTTTACATAAAGATAAGAAATCGCTGCAGTTCTTACATGCCCTATATGCAATCTTCCAGACGGCGCAGGACTAAATCTCATAATCACTCCACTCTTTTTTACATTCGGCAAATCAACCAAACCCTCACGAACCTTTCTCTTACTAATAGTATCTTCTAATTTATCAAACTCTTTTTTTTGCTCATCTTCAGACATAGAATTTACTTCACCAACCACTTTAGAAATCTTTTTGATATACTTTTTAACATCTTCTTTCTTCAAACCTTCATTAAACAGCGACGATATTACTGCTCCCTGCTGAGCTTTTCCGTTATGAGCCAATGCATTTTTCAGAGAATAAGCACGGGTTTTCTCATCTAAGTTTTTCATACCTCCATAAAACAAAACAAGTAATTAAATCTTTTGAATATCAAAACTCTCCAGCTCCAGCCTTCTTCTCCAAAACTTCAATCCTTTGTTGTAAATGGTAAATTTGATTTGATAACTCTTCTATTTTGCCTGTCATATCTATTAATCTTTTTGTAAGTTTTCTCCGCCGTTCTTCTAAAATTGTAGGAGAGTCCATAGAATTTTCAGAAGATGTTTTCTGGTTTACAATCGGAACAGGCCCTCCAAAGATACTGAACATCCCGCCAGGGACTCCTGATTGAGTTTGGGACTCAGAACTTTCTTGACTTTGTGGTTTTGGGGTTCTTGTTTGCAACATGTCTTCTCTAATTCTTTCTGTCCTCTCTTGCTGTCGTCTATACCTTTCACTCAAATCAATCACTTTTCCTTTTTTACTCTTACCGAAATTGAATAATCCCATAATTTTTGAAAGGAGGGGGGGTTAATAAATTTAATTGCTCCTCACAAGTTCGTCGGATTAATAACTCAGTTCCAATTTTGTGACAAGGAACCTCGCTTAAAGAATCTGTTAATGTGATATTAACTTTTTTAGTGGAACAAGTGCCAAATTCCCAAATCAGCAAGTTGGATTAAGTCATCTTCTGGAAGATAATGATAGAATTGAAATTGTTTCTGAACGATAGCGAGCTATCTTAAAGAGCAAATTATATAAACAATTTTTTACTCTAATAATTATGCCAGAGGTGAAGACAATACCAGAAATAATTAAGGACGTAACTGGAAGAAGCCCAGAGTCAGAGCATAAGCTTTTTTATGATTCTGCGACAGAACAGCTTGAGCCGATTTACTTTTGGCTCCTGGATTTAATGAATGACCAGGGACTCTCTCCTGAGAAATTAATTGATAATTTCACGTCGTCGCCTGGCTCAGGGCATTTTTCAGAAATGGGGCAGCGGGCAACAGTAATGCAACAGCAAGGTGTCAAACTCCTCGGAGATGTGAATACTGTTCTAAGAAGCGTGTTGAATATTGTTTATGATTTGAAAGAATTTAGAATTCGGCTAAAAAGTTATGAGGATTTTAAAAATGATGATACAAAGGAGGCAGCGAGATTGTCCCTGAAACAAATTTGGCTGGACAAGGTTGATATTAACAAGGGGAACTCGAGCATCAAGGCAATGGCATTGGGGCAGGCAGGATTCCAGACTTTGCTCGACGCATTTTTGGCAGTTAATTCAGTAAAAGAAGTTAATGATTTGGATTTAAACGAAAGAATCAAAAGAATTATTTATCCAAGAATACATGAGTTTAATATCTGGCTTGAAGAATCTGAAAAAGAATTGAAGAAGAGATATAATTTGGAGAGGACTTATCTTAAGAGCCAGGTGAATAGTTTGAAGCTTTACTCCCGGTGGGCAAAACCTTATTTGAAGGCAGCGTCGCAACTTGAGCAAAAAGATGTAGGAAGAAACCCCGCACTTGTAAAATCATTCAGCACAACATTATTGGAACTAATTCTTTTTGGAAAATCAGAGATAAATGTAAAAGATAATGCTCTTAGGGGTAGCCTGCCGAAAGATTTTGCAAAACCAAGTTATCTTAAAAATATTTTAAAAAGAAAATATTACGGGTGCGTCTTGGTTGATTTTAAATTTAGAGGAATCCCTCAGAGAGTAACTCAGCGAGGAGACTATTCTTTTGGGGGCAGAACAGAAATCACTTTCAAATCTTATGCATTGAATGAGGACGAGATAAAAAAAATCATGGCAGAGATGGAGAAGCAGGATGTCGAGGATGTTTTGGGGTTGATAGAAGGCACAACAACAGAAAGTTTAGGGCAGTTGCAGGAAGAGATTAATTTCTTTTTAGAAGATAAGGAAAAGGAAGAGGCAAAAGCAAAAGATAAAGGTTCAGGCTCAAACCCGTTCAAGGCATTACTAGGATATTATGATAAACCAACAAAAGAAAAGAAGGAAGATAAAAAAGAAGAAAAGAAAGAGGATAAAGATAAAGACAAACCAATAAGAAAGGATGACTGGATTGAGAAAACCCACTTAAGATCATTGGCAGCAGAGGCATCAAAAACTAAGGCTTTTGATTTATTTGACATTTACAAGAAGGCGCATGGCATGCCGAGTTATAGTTAAATAACTTGGTAATTAGTTAAATATCATCCAAACCCCCTTCTTTATTATTCTAGTCTTTAGAAAGAACATCTTCATTTGCTAAATAGGTTAACAAACTTTCACTTTCTTTTACAACCAAAACTCTTGCCCTCATTTTATTTTATAAATATTTTTCCTATGTCCTACTTTTAATATTTTAATTAGTTTATCATCTAAAATCTCAAACAAGACTCTATAAGTGCCGATTCTTAATCTGTAGAATTTAGTGCTTTTCAATTTTTTGGTATCGCTGGAGAATGGGTCTTCTTTGAGTTCATGGACTTTTTTAAGAATTCTCTTAGAAATAAAATAATCCAATTTTTTTAATTCCTGCAACGCCCTCTTCTCCCACGTTACCTCAAACATTATAACCCCAACTCTTTTTCAACTTCTTCATGAGGAATAAAATCATTGCTCTTGCTTCTTTCTTCAAGTTCTTTTTTTGTTTTATCATTCAATTCCAAAATATCTTCTATAAGAAATTCAATTACTTCGTTATAAGTTTCTCTTTTAAAAACTTTCATATTATCAAGGACTGTCTTCACTGAATCCGAAATTTGTATCGTTGTCGCCATTTTGTTATAATGGATTATAAGTGGCTATAATATATAAATCTTTTGATGGTTGAAAATTTAATTAAAAACAACATAATCTTCTTTATTGAATCCGTTGTATTTTCCGTGAAAACCCTGGTCAACCAGATAGCGCAAGGATTTTCCGTTGTAACCACTTTAAAGTTATAAGTAGGAAGATTTATAAAAAGGGTATTGGTTGGGTGAGGATGAGAGAAAAGAATGAATTTGAAAGAAATAAATCAGAATTTTGGAAAAGGTTTAATCGGTCAAAAAGATTAGAAAAAAAATTGATATCTATTTCATTATCATATGCAAAAAGCCAGGGTATTGAAGTTTCAGTTATCCCAACTTATAAAAAATCTTTCATAGATTCAAAAGATTTGCATCTTATTTTTGATAGAGAAACTTATGATTTTAGTAGAATTATTGATTATTCAAAGAAGTTAAGCCCTTCTATGTATAGAAGATACGAAGAAGATTCAGATAGATGTAAAGCTATTTTTGATTCTGTGTCTATTAACCTTAATTAGAATAATATTCTTTAAATTGTCTTTCTTTAAAATCATATAAAATTGCCTTGATAACTTCTTCTGGATTATAACTTTTAGAGCCCATATCTAATTCGACAGCAGAACTAGGTCTTTTATTTGTTGGGAGATTTCTTATAAGTTGGCCTTCTCTAACTACCTTCATATGGTCACCCTTTGCAGATTCCAAACTATAACCCGCTTGTATAAGGAGCGAACTTGCTTCTTTAGGAGCATATTTTTTCCCAGATCTAATCCCTTGTTCCATTTCTCTAATAGCTTTCAATTCTCTTTTTGTAGGGGTTTTCACCTTTCCTTCTAAATCCTCAACCATAAAAACCAAAATTCCCCCAACAACAAAAACCAACCCCAAAATTCCACTGGTTCCTTTTCCAATTCCTTCAGCGACGGCAAATCCAGTAATTCCTGAAAAAGAATTTAGAATAAAGAATATTCCGATTAGTATTGAAATCATCCCAGCAGCTTTTTGATAAGTAGCATATCTTTCAATCCATTCTGTAGTTTTCTCAACTTCCCTTGCTGTTTTATTTCTTATGCTCCTCTTGAGAAAATCATGTTTTCTTTTATCATTAACAATAGAATTAATTACCTGTACTTCATCTGCTCCTTTTCTTGGCATAGTTAAAATATAGAAAGAGAGTTAATAAATTTTACCTGTTGTAGGATTAGCTTATTGGAGATTTAAGGGGAAGAATTAATTATTATTTAGATGAAGAAGATTAACATCAAAACCCTTATATATTTCCCCTCCTTCTATAAATTATGCCAAAAAACAAAGTTCCTAAAGATGAAACTACCGAGGACGAAGACATCAAAGAAATTGAAGAAGCACCGCTTGGTGTATTCCCAAATGGCACAAGACCCCAAACTGAGGAAGGAGGGGGCAATGAAGAATCTGATTTAATAGAAATTCTTGATGAGGAGGACGAACTGGAGGAGAGATTCTCAATTGATGAACATAGATTTACAGAATTCTTACAGCCGGTTCATAGTTCTTCGCCTGTATTGGAGCAGGTTGCAGTTGGACAGGGAGGGCCTGTTTTTTTTGCAATGGGTGGGGGAGGGCAGTCACAGGGAAGAGAAAATAATGGAGACGACGACCCTTTCAAGTATGCTAATCAGGGAGGAGGTAATGGTGAAGACCCAAAGTATGTTAGTATGTCTGACGCAGGAAGACCTCTGGAGCGAGTAGATTTTGGAACAGTCGGAAGGGAACAACAATTAACAAGAGAAGCAGGATTTGTTCAATCAACTGAAACAAGAGGAATGGAATCTCAAATGTATGAAAAGAAAAGAGATGCAGAGATAGTCGACCCTTTGAAAGTTGGAACAAGTGAAACAATCAAAAAAGAAAAAGAAAAGCAATATTGGATAAAATGATTTTACATTCACTTCGTTCAATATAGATTGCTCCGAAATCGGTTTCACCAGATTTCTTCGTTAGAGTTATTAATGAAATAGCTTCGCATTATATGTTGAGTAACTTTTATTTTTATTATCAATTCTTACTCGACGAGTTTACGAGGAGCAAACTATATAAATAAATATTCCCTTTAGTAATCATGGCAAAAGTAGGTGGTTATAAAATTAATGAAATTTATCAAGGAGGTCCTTCGTCTTTGAATCCTCCGTCGGCAAATCCAATAACTGCAGGAAGTTTAGGTTTGACAACAGACCCAAGAAGCGCGAATCTTTTGAAAGAAGTTTCAGGAAAATTATCTTCTGGAGTTAAACAAATAGAATTAGAATTTATTTCTCCAGAAGTATTTGATTCTATCCCTCAACAGCAATTGCAAGAGGTTCGAAGATTAAGCAAATTAACTGGAGTTGGATTGTCTGTTCACGGTCCTGTTATGGATACAACTGGAATGACTCAACAGGGATTTAGTGAATTAAATAGAGAAGCTTCTGAAAAGAGAATAATTCAGACAATTGAACGAAGTCATGAGTTAGACCCAAAAGGAAATATAATTGTTAACTTCCACTCTGCAGAAGGGATTCCTGGAACAGAATGGAAAACCCTTGGGGAAGATGGAAAAGGAAGAGAGGCAAAGAAGTTAATCGTAGTAAATAAAGAATCAGGCAAATTAGCTCCGTTAGAAGGTGAGAGAAAATTTTATCCAGAGATGAGAGAGATAAAACCATCAATACAAGAAAAGATAGATAAGAAATTAATAACTCGTGAAGAACTAAGTAAGAAAACCCCAGAAGAGATTTATGATTTTATTCCTGTTAGCAAAGGAAAACTGTATACCCCCGAAAAAGAATTGAAGGTTTTGAATGATTCAGAATGGATAAATAGTATAACCAGCATCGAGACTTTCAAGAAGCAAGCAGATGAAGTTATGGAAGGAGCACTCCCTGTCCTTACACCATTATTTACAGAATCTAAAAAAGGAGAGCCAATCGAAATCACTACCCCTGCACAAAGAGGTGCCTTGCAACAATTACAAAGAGCTGAAACTTTCATAAGCAATGTTGAATCAAGTTTTAATTCAGTATACAACAAAGCTTACAAATTTGGGGATGAAAAGACAAAAGAGAAATTAAACAAAATCTCTGAGTATTGGGTTAAAAATAATAATGAAATGATGGATGACCTTAGAAAATCAGGAAAAGGATTTACTCATGTTGACCATGCAGAAATGATTGCCAGAAAATCAAAATTATTCGATGAGGTAATTCATGGAGTTCCAGAGAAAAATATAGAGGGAATAAAAGATATTTCCCCTCCTGAGATGTATATCCCAGTCGAGCAATTTGCAACAGAGCAATCTTCAAAGACTTTTGGCAATGCAGCGTTTGAATCTTATGCTAAATTCAAAAATAATGCTCCAATCATTAGTATTGAGAATCCTCCTGCGGGTTTTGCCTTAAGCACCGGAGAAGATTTGAAAAATCTTGCAGAAAAATCAAGAGAGCATTTTGTTAATAGATTAATCCAAGAAGAAAGTAAAAGCAAAAAGGAAGCAGAGAAAATAGCAGAAAAATTAATTGGGGTGACATGGGATGTGGGGCATATCAATATGTTGAGAAAACAAGGTTTTGGCGACGAGGATATTATAAAAGAGACAGAGAAAATAGCCCCTTTTATTAAGCATGTACATCTTTCTGATAATTTTGGTTTTGAACATACAGAACTTCCAATGGGGATGGGAAATGTCCCAATGAAAGAAATTATGGAAAAGTTGGGAAAGAAAGGTTTTGAAGCCAAGAAAATTATTGAGGCTGCGGGTTGGTGGCAGCATTTTCAGACCCCTCCTGTCCAAGAAACAATGGAAGCATTGGGTTCCCCATTTTATTCAACCTCCACTCCAGGACTTTACTGGAATCAAGCAATTGGTTTACAACAAGGATATTCGTCTGGTTATGGAATAATGCTTCCACAGATTAATTATAATACATTCGGTGCAGGTTTTTCACAGCTTCCTGTAGAACTCGGGGGACAAGCACAAGGGGCACAGGGAGGGAGAATGAGTGGAAGACCTATGGAGTAATTACTATAAATCAATGAAATATTTAAAAACCAATTAAACTTAACATAATTATAAAAGATGGTGAGTAAAAAAAATTCTAAGAAGAAAGTAATTTTTAAAAAAAAACTTCCTAAATTAGTTGATAAAAGAAAAAAGAGAGATCAAAAAATTGATTTGAAGAACGTTCCAACTTTGAAACTGAAGAATGAACATGATATTGCAATGGATTTTGCTGTGAAAGTTTATAAGAAATTTGACAAGATGATTAAGTCAGTTGTTCTTTTTGGTTCTTCCACAAAACAGACTGCGACTTCGGGTTCAGATATTGATATGGTAATCCTTATCGACGATGTTTCGATAAATTGGGAGCAGGAATTAATCGCTTGGTATCGGACAGAACTTGATAAAATTCTGAGAGCAAATCCTTATCAGAGAAGCCTGCATATTAATACAATAAAATTAAGCACATGGTGGAGAGACTTGATTAAAGGAGACCCTGTTGTTCTGAACATTATAAGATATGGCGAGGCAGTAATTGATATGGCTGGTTTTTTTGACCCATTGAAATATTTGTTGGTTAAGGGAGATATAAAATCAACTCCTGAAGCAATTTACACTTGTCTTCAAAGGGCGCCTGCACACATAGCAAGGAGCAAAGCAACAGCTTTAAGTTCTATCGAGGGATTGCACTGGTCAATGGTTGATTCTGCACATGCCGCTCTAATCGCAGCAAATGTTCTCCCACCGTCGCCAGAACACATCCCGGTCGACCTGAAAGAAAATTTCGTAGACACAGGAAAACTCCAGATGAAATACGTTGTTTGGTACAAAGATTTGCTAATGATTCACAAAGGCATTATGCACGGGAAAGTCAAAGACCTCAAAGGAATTGAAATCGACGCATGGCAAACTCGCGCAGAAGAATTCCTCGAAGTCATGGCTAAGTTAGTTTTGGAGATTGTTGGTTAGTTAAGCAGCTTTCTTAATAGGATAAGGTACTAAATGTGCTTGATTTCTATTTTCATCTCTGATTGCAGCATCCTCATCTTGGTCTTTCTTGAATTTATTATCTTCCTTAGGATAAACTGTATTTGCAAGTGCCAAGTAGTATGGATTTATTCTATCGTCGATTATATCGCTCTTTTCTCCAGAAATAGTTTCATCCTTATACATTTCCCATAACTTATCTAGACTATCTCTAAGAGCTTTTTCGAGCTTGCCTCTATTAGCTACAGCTTTTTTAATTTTACCATTCTCTACTAAGAATAAATGAGTTTCTTTCTGGAATCTATTTTGTGCAAAACCTGCAAATTGTTTAAACACAGAGGAGATATATTCTTGATTTTCAGAGTAATAACTAAGTGATTCTTGTAACCAGGCAGGAATACCTTCTAATTTACTTTCAACATACTGGCTCATTTTTGAGAAATCTTTACTTGCATCTTGTATGTCTCTCATTTCATTAATCGCGTCAACAAGTTTATTGTGTTTCTCATCATTTGTTTTATATAAGGGTAAACTTCTAACTAAATTTAACATTTGGTTTCCATCAACCAATTTAAAAAAATCATCTAAATTATTTTTAACATGCAAGGCTTTGGATTTTTCAGCATTGTCAATAAATCTATCTGCATCAAATCTGGCAACCTCCCCTTGGTTTGGAAATTTTGCGTAAGCATCAGCTTTCCCATTATAAAGAATCTTTGATATATCTTTGATATATTTAGGACTATGGATATCTTTCTTAAGCCCGTCTACTTTTTGCTCCAACTTAGAATCTCTATTATGTGTAGGAACAAAGATTTTATTATCATACTTCTCAGTAGGGTTTATTGGTTTCGCATACATATCTTTCAATTCCCCTTCTGATGGTAATTCAACTACTTGTGCCATTTTCTTTAATATTCCCACAACTTTAAAGTTTATAAACCTTTCGATATGTCACCCTTATCTAAAAGTAACAGAATCAGTCTTTCTTATACTCATACCAAATCTTTGTCTGGCAAGGAAGTTTGGAATTAATTTGTTTCAAAACTTTTCTGGAGAAATTAACTGCCTTCGGATTCTGAACAGCGACGAAGAAAATGCCAGAATTTGGTTTAAGGATAGCTGATTTTCCCATTGATTTCCCAAAAGCCAACTGCATTCCTGTCTGCATTCTGTCTGCTCCTGCACCAGTAAGCATTCTGTTTTCCCGCTGAATATGGTGTGGAAAAGGAATCACCTTAAACAAATACGCTCCTGGAAATGCTTTCTCTAATTTCTTATTTATGAATTGCCTGCATGCTTCAAGAGCATTGTGCCGAATCTGGACATTCTCTGCCGCAACCATTGTCAGTTGATGTGGGAGCTTGCCATTATTGAACAAGTCACTATTTCCCATCGTGAACTTGATAATTTTCTGTGGCGGAATTGTCTTAATATAAGATTTCTGCCTCTTCTTACTCACACGTGTAAAAGGAACAACTTTCTTCTTTGAATACGCTGATGCTTTTCTAAGTGCCATTTTATAATTTTTCTAATTTTGGTCTTTCTATATTTATTAGACAATTTTGGGAATTAAGTTTACATTTAGATTCATATTCAGAATTTATAATATCAAATCCTTCATCATTTTTTTCACGGATTGCTTCAAACATTAATCCTCGATAAGTAATAGCTTCCTCGCATTTACTAATAGCTCCATATGGATTCATTTTACCTCAACCTCGGTTGTAATCGCTTGTCCAGGCAAACCCTTCTCGAAGATTGCTCTTACAACACCTTTATTTCCGTGGGCTGATGAAATCTTGCCATTGATTATCTTCCCTGCTGGCGACTTCCACACAACATCTTTCCCGACGAGCTTCTCAGCTTTTTCCTTTGTCTTCACATCAGGAATCTCAATTAAAAAATGCCTTTCATGAATAGTATGTCTTCCTCGTCTGAATTGTATAACTTTTCCTTTAGTCATAGATTAGATAAAAAGAATTGGTTTTTAAAAGTTTGCTCGTTCTTTGCTCGCAAATTAGAGAGTGTTAATTAAAATAATCAGTTCTGTTATGGAGCTCTTCTACACTTTCTCTTTCCATTACAACTTTAATAACTCCGCTTCCTCGAACATTTTTTTCTAACATGCTTTTCAATAATTCAACCTCTTCTTCAGTAGCTTTTCTAAATATATTTTCCTCTTTCCATCTTTCCATCTTTGATCCTAACATCCAACCATTTCCCCAAGGAATTAAAGCCCTGTGGAAGATATCTACCTTTTCAGAATGATATTTTCTTTCATGATTTTCTGGTTCTAGTTCATTATAAAAGATATAGAATGCATTAAAACTAGTTCCTACAACTAATCCTTTTTCTATTTTCGGACCAATTAATCCTTTAGCCTCACAATCTTCTGCTTCTGGGAGAGTATCAGAGGGCTCTTTACAAAATTTACAAGCGTATTGCACCATTTAATTTCATAGAATCTCCTTTTATAAGGATTATTATACTAGAGAATAACCTCAAAATCTCCAAGTTCCTTCTTCAATAATTCAAAAATCCTTGGATTTATCTCGACATCTTTCTTCTTTTTCTGCTTCTCAACAGCGTCGGTAACTTCATTCATTTCTGAATCCTCAATCTTGTCAGTTAATTTTTTAATAACTTTCCCTTTGAATAAAAAACTAATTTTATCACAAATCAACAACTCTGCAAAAGTCTCCTTGCCAGATTCTTTATACCTCAATCTCATTTTCCCTTTCTCAAGCGATATAAGGTCGCACCTTTGCGAATATTCAATCAAATCATTAATTAAAATCTGGGCATTTTTCCGAGCCTCATTAACTTTATGCGGATTTGACTTTCCTCTCTTAAATTTAGCTCTCGCATCTACAACATCCTTTAAGATTCTCAAATGTTGTTGAGTGAACTTTCCAGTTTTAATTAACTTGCTATCAAATTCAGTAATAATTACTGCCTGCCCTTTCTTCCCGAGAATCGCATTCAACAATCCAAAAACATCTTTGTAAATTTGCTCAATAGTTTTCTCCTGCGCTCTTTTTTCAATCTGTTCTCTTAATTCTTTCAATCGTTTAGTATATGCCTCAACATTCTTCAAAAGCCTGTCAACATCTTTTCCTGAAACTTCTTTAATCTTTCCGTGCTCATAACCTTTATAATATTTAATCATAATTTCCTCTAGAATATCATAATACTTCTTCTCAAGTAACTTTTCTTTGTCCACAAAAATCCTTTTCATTTCTGTTACTGTTTCTTTTATATTCGTCGGGGGCAGACCATAAAGCATAAGAAGAGCCTGACTCGGAGTGCTAACCCCATGAAAAATATCTTGTATTACTATATCAAGTAAGAACTTTTTAGCTCTTTGAATCGTCTTGTCCCCGATAGACATATACATTTCAATTGCTTCTGGGGATGGTTTCAACTTACCCATTTTTAAAAGAGCTTTCCATGGCATGAAAGTTCCTCGGTCATAAAGGGGAATCCCATCACGGATAAAAGTAAAAATGACCGGATGCGCATCTTTGACAGATTCCCAGAAATCAGTTAGGAGATAAATTTGCGGAGAGAGTTTGTTTTTAACTCCTGCAAGAGCCTCGGCCTCAGCAACATATTGGTAGATTATTCCTCTGAGCCTTTCTTTTAATTCAAGCCTCGGCATTCTTTTAACATCAGTGTCGTTTATAATTACAAAAACATCTACATCAGATGTTTTAATCGCCTCCCCTCTCACCAAACTTCCCCCGATAACATAACTCACGACGTATTTTTCAAATTTCTGTAGAACAAGTGACTTGTGAATTTCAGAAACTCTTAGTGCTCCTAAAAAACCTTTATCATAAAGTGGGAATGACATTGCAACTGCACCAGCTAAATCAAACTTTGAGTCCAGACAAGTCTCCCAAATATCCACTGGTGTCTTAACATATAACCATATATCTTGTTTACTTTTGTCAATCTGCGCGACAATTTCTTTCTTTATCTTAGGAATACTTTTGAATTTGTCCTCGGGAAGAATCACATAAAGGTGAATCTTTTTCTGAAGTTTTTCTAATTCCAGCTGAGGAACATTTTCTCCCACTTCCTCCTCGATAAAACTCTTCAAAGCCTGCGGGGGCAAAACACTTACAGCCTGAGTAAAAGGATATTTCTTCACGATAAAATTCTTTATTTTCTCAAGGTCCTTCTTTGTTTTATCCATTTCCTTCTGAACCTTATTCGGAGACTCTGGAGCCATTGGTTTTTGAGTATAATTGTTATTCAGATTCATCCCAGGGATTTCTTGATTATTTTGGGTCATGACTGAAAAAGAAACATACAACTTATAAATGTTACGAATTGTCACTATTATTGAATAATAGGGATTTTCAAATCCAAAAACTTAAAAGCCTTTGAGATTTATTACTCCAAAGGTCCTGTAGTCCAACGGCCAAGACGACTCGTTTACAATCTTTCGAGATTTTTTCTTTTAGGATAAAAACCGAGTAGACCGAGGTTCGATTCCTCGCAGGACCATTTTAATTTTTTAAAAGATAACTTTTTATATGCCTTTTTCTTAATTGACAAATGAAAAAGAGCGTGATAATCCTACTGCTATTAGGAATATTATTAGCCTCGCCTTTAGTCTTAGCTCAGGAACAATCTCAGACTTATTCTGGATTCAATAAATTTACCGACAATATTAAATTATTTTTTTCTTCAGGAGATAAAAAAGTAATGTTAGCTTTAGAGATTAGAGAGAAAGAACTTAATTCCGCAATTAATAATCTAAATTCAGGAGAAGATGATAAAGCAAAAAAAGAAATAGAATCGGCAATTAATATGCTTAAAATTGTTCAATCAAAAGCAACACCTGAAATAGCAGAAGAAGTTAAAAGTAATATAGAAGGAACAGAATCTAAACTAAAAGAAAATTTAAATTTAGAATTTTTCGAAAAGTATTTAACAGAAGGGCAAAAAACAAAACTAGTTATGGAACATTCTGAGAAAATTCTTGAATATTGTGAAGAGCTTGCTAAACAAGATTATGAATTAATGTTAAAAGATGAGAAATGCCAGAATAATGTTCCTGATTGGCTTGAAGAGGAAGTAAATAATAGGATAGAAGTAGCCCAAAAACAAGATTCTGAAGAAATAAAAAAGCAAGTAGAAATTAGCATGACTAACCCCAAAAATGCTGATTGTGATGGAATTTCTTTAACAAGTGAAAGAACAAAATGTGAGAAGTTTAAATCATCGGCAGTAAGGTGTGAATTTCAGAATGATAAATCTGCATGTAAAGAAATTGGGATGTTTAAAGATGTTCAAACTAATGAAAGAGAAAATTATGAACAAGAAATTTTAAATAAATATGTTCCTGCCGAATGCACAGAAGCAGGAATTAGGGACGGAGAAGAATGTAAGAAGTTTATTATTACTCTGTATAAACCCGATTCAGAGTGTATGGAAAACGGTCAAGTTTTAGATGGCGAAGCTTGTGGAAAAAAACTTGTTGAAGAAAATAAAATTCCTCAGGAGTGTATCAAAAACGGAGAACCTGTTTCCCCTGAAGAGTGCGAGAATGTTATGAAAGAAAAATCAAAACCTTCTGATGAAGAATTTAAATTAATGTCGGGTGAATGTAAAGAAAGAGGAGTTTATGATATTCTGGCATGTGATGAAATTGTTAATCTTCCTCGTCCTTGCAAAGATGCAGGGTATTATACAAAAAAAGAATGTGAAAGTTTTACTTTAAATCAAAATCTTCCGCAGGAATGCATTAATGCTGGTGCATTAACTCCTGAAGCATGTGAAAAATTGAAACTTCCTTCTGATTGCCAAGGAGCATTTTCAAGAGAAGAATGTGAAGCAGTTTTTATCAAGGAGAAAATGCCCTCAGAATGTCAGGAATCTGGAACCTATAATTTTCATAAATGTGCTAAACTTTTGTATGCAGAAGTTTTGGATATAAGCATAGAAGGAGAAAGTGAGTATTTAGAAAGTTTGGGAATAAATGTTAATGAAATCCCTGACGAATGTTTTAGTGATAGCAGTAGAACTAATTTTGTAAGAGATATGGGATGTGATGAGGCATTAATAAAGAAATTTGGAATTATGCTCCCCCCACCGAAATATAACCCCGATATTCCCCAACAATGTATTAGGGGTGGAACTCCTGTTTCACCTGAAGAATGTGAAGAAATTTTAAATGGAGGGATTATACAAAATAATGATTTGCAAGATGCTATTCCAAAAATCTGCCAAGAAGCAAATGTTGAAACCCCTGAAGAATGTGGGAAATTATTAGAAGAACAAAGACAAGAGCAGGGTATTGGAATAAATATGCCTTCAGAATGTATTGGGTTAGATGTTGAAGAATGCAAGATTATTATGGGAGAAAAAAATATTATAATAAAAAAGCCAGAAATTAATCAGGTGGATGATGATATGTGTGAAGAAGGAGAAGAAAATTGTGAGAATGACGATGTAATAAAAGAAGGAGTTCCTGAGGAGTGTGCAAAATTAGGGGTGTATGATAAAGAATCTTGTAGTTTGATTATGTCAAAGATTAATGTTGAAAGAATAAAAGACGGAGATAAAGTTGTGATAGATGACGACGGCAATACAGACATTATTACAAATGACCAGATTAATCAAATTGCAGATGATGCTGACAAAAAGTCAAATGATATAAAACCAGATACTACAAATGCAAATGAAATAAAACAAGAAGTTAATGAGATAGAAAATGCTATTAACACAATAGATAAAGCAAGCATGAGTGTAGATAAACCTGCAAAAACTAAAGATAATGAATATGTAACTCCTGCTCCAAATATAGTTGATGGTGTGGATCCAGGACCCCAAGGAATTGTAGGAACTGAAAACCATGACAATGGAAGAACAGAATCAGGAGTTGAAAATAGTGTTGCTGGCGGAGAATCTGAAGCGCCAACTCAATCAGCAGTGTCGGGAGAAGAATCTCCTGCTCCTGAAGTTGCATCTAGTGGAATAACAGGAGGAGTTATTGGAACCAACAATAAAGAATCGTTTTTAGGAAAAATTCTTAAAAAGATATTTGGAAGATGAAAAAACCAAGTAAAATGAAAAAAGTAGTTTTGTCAAAAAAAGTTGGCTGGATTATCCTAACCATTTTAGTTTTCTTGGATGCTTTTTTAGATGTTAAAAGAGGAGTAGAAGGAAATCCTGTGTGGCAACCTATTGTAAATATTATTGGAATAAATTATGTGCCCTTTTTAGTTCCTTTTGTGTTACTCCTTTTTTATTTTGTTGTTAAAGGTGGAGCATGGCTATCAAGAAAAGTTGATAAAATACCAACCAAGTCAGAAGAACTTGTTTTGACTGCACTTGTCTTAGCTTATTTTGTTTTTGATTTGTGGGTAATCTCTGTTGATTTTTTTGATTTTAGATTAATCAAAAGTCATTATTATCTTACTCCTGTTTTAGTTATAGTTGTATTAATTTATAGTCTATGGGCAGAATATTATTTAAAAAAACAAAAATAAAAACCCAAAAGTCGTTTTGTTTTCTTTAATCACTTTAGGATTTCTTGCTCTAACTTTTTAAGATATTGATGAGCTGTGCGAGGTCGCGAGTTGCAGACGCATACCAATAATATTTAAATAACTCTGATTCTTTCTCATCTAAAGCGCAGGTAGTTTACTGGTAGAATTCCTCGTTGCCAACGAGGTGAACTGGGTTCGATTCCCAGTCTGCGCATAGCACCTTTGTGGTATTTTTAAGTGATATCAATTTTGAACAAAAAGCGTATCACATAGATATTCCATGAAGCTAGGCTCGGCAGTCTGCGCATTTTACATTCGCTAACGTTCATCTATTAATTGCTCCGAACCAGAACAAGTTCAAGGCTCTTCGCTAAGAGGTAATTAATCTCATAAGATTTTTTGTATTGGGGTTAAAGTTATTTTAATTATCAGTTTCTTCTCCTCCCGAGCGACAGCGAGCAATTTTTAAACATCACTCTATTAATCCTATAAAAGA
>JAHKAF010000088.1 GCA_018825865.1 Nanobdellota archaeon
ACTGAGAAAGATTTCTTTGAAAGAACATCACTGAATTATGATTCATTAATCGCTGTTGCAACAAAGATGCATCATTTAGAAGAGATGAGATTCCAAGAATACCTAATAGAAGAACTTAATCAAAAATTAAGACAAAGAACACCTCGTGGTTCAGAAAGATTATAACGAAAACATTATAAACCCATCATCTTCTATATTTTTAGTTAAATGGCTTTGGCCATTCTAATTCCGAGAGGAATACTATGAATCCAGTATTTGAATTAAATGCACAAGAGTATAATTTGAAGTTAGCTGAGGCTTTGAAGAATGTCGAGGAGTTTGCGGAGCCAGAGTGGGCGCAGTTTGTTAAGTCAGGTCCTGCAAAAGAGAGGCCGATTGACGACGCTGATTTCTGGTATAAAAGAGCAGCAAGTATTTTGAGGCAGATTTATAAAAAGAAAATCGTCGGTGTTAATAGACTTAGGACAAAATACGGAAGTAAGAAAAATCGAGGTATGCAACCAGATATATTCAAACGGGGAAGTGGAAAAATTATACGGACGATTTTGCAACAGTCAGATGCTGCAGGTTTTACTGAAATCGCTAAAGACCTTAAGGGTTTGAGAAGAAGAAAGCCAGGGAGACAAATTACTGCAAAAGGAAAAGAATTTTTGGAGGGTGTGAAATAAGATGGCAGGGTATAAAATAATAAGTGAGAAAAGAAAAGGGGAAACGCACCACCTATATTTTGTAGATGGAAAAGAAATAATAATTAGTAACATTGGGGAATTCCTACCTGAAGCAGTTATTCAAATTACAGACGGGCATTCAGAAATATTAAAGAAGATTACTACATTAAACCGATTAACTTATCTTGGAGAACATTAAAATGGTAATTAGAAATAACATAGAATACCAATTGATTGATAAATCCTTACTACCCCCAGGGTTGACAGAACATGCCTTTGGTAAAAGAGGAGATAAAGTATTAGTCGGCGAAGAAGGTAGAGAAGTTTACCTACAACCTCTTTTATTAAAAGGGCGAAATCAATTCCTCCAGATTACTCAAGGAAAAAATACTCTCTTAGAACACTTAAAATATATTCAATAATAAAATGGGAATAAAAAATAAAGCTAAAAAAGAAAAACTTGCTGTGAAAGCGCGGCAGACAAAATGGGCGCCGATATGGGCTGTACTTAGAAAGTACGGGATTGGTAAAAGAGTTCATCCGTCGACGATGACCAAGCACAGACGTTCATGGAGAAGAACTAAATTACATATTAAACCGCGAAAACAGAGGAAATCGCACTTCGGATAATAAAATGGCAAAGAAAAAATCAGAAGCAAAAGCAGACAAGATTGAAAGAGAATATGTTATTCCGCTTAGAAGAAAAGTCAAGCACGCTGTGAGGTATAAGAAAACACCGAAGGCGATTAGGACGATTAAAGAATTCTTGGCGAAACACATGAAAGTCTATGATAGAGATTTGAAAAAGATTAAAATTGATGGTTATTTGAATGAGGCTGTTTGGAGAAGAGGGATAAAGAACCCCCCTCATAAAATTAAAGTTAAAGCTGTGAAGGACGGAGATATTGTCAGGGCAGAACTTGTTGATTATCCTACGAAGTTGAAGTTTAAGAAATTAAGATTAATTAAGAGAGACCAAACAGCACAAGATACTCTTGATAAGAATACCCTAAAGGGCACGAGAAAGAAAGTTGTGAAGGAAGATGTTAAACCTATGGAAAAAACCGACGAGGAGAAAAGAGAAGAGAAAGAGAAAGCACAGGCTGGTGCAGAGGTTATGCAGAAGATGGAGAAGGCTGCTGCGAAGACTGCAAAGCATCAGGCAGGCGGGAAAACTAAGTTACCAAAGAGAGAAAGAAGAATGGCTTTGGCTAAGTGATTATTTCTCTTATAAGTTCACTTCTCAATTTATTGGTATTGGCCAGATTTGTATAAGCACTCCAACCTTGAAAAATCTCAAAGAATTTTTCATAGCTAATTTCCCTTTTATTGAATAACTCTATTTTACATAGGATATTTCTAATATTCCTTTTCCTTAGAAGTTTGAAGTAATAAAAATTCCTGAATCCTACAAAATCAATTCCTCTAGAAAGATTGATAATTCTTGACTTATCTGGATGCAATTCTAATTTCAATTTCTTAGCCAGAAACTTATTAATCTCATTTTTCCAAATCTTTAATTGTTCTTTTGAAGGATGTAATATTACAAAATCGTCGACATAACGAATGTAATATTTGGCTCTTAGTTTATGCTTTACAAAATAATCCAATTCATTAAGATAAACATTAGCAAAGAATTGACTTGTTAAATTTCCTAAAGGCATTCCTTTGCCATCATTCATCGCAGTCTCTCTCTGACTCTGCTGGTTCTTCACAATCTGTTTGATTAGCCAGATTGTATCTTCATCCCTAACTTTTCTTTGAATAATTTTCAGCAAAATTTCATGATTAATCTCCTGAAAATAATGCCTAATGTCTGCTTTAAGGCAAAATGCTTCTGAAGTTAAATTGTGTGTTACTTTTCTCTGAAATTTCTCGAATCTCTTTAAAGCAAACAAAGTTCCTTTGCCTTTTCTATTTGCACAATTGTCATGAATAAATGTCCTGTCAAATATTGGCTCGAGGATATTGCAGATTGCATGATGAACAATTCTATCCCTAAAATCTGATTTTGAGATTTTACGAGTTTTTGGGTCTCGCAAAATAAATGTTTCTAATGGCTTTGGTTTGTAAATTTGATTCTTTAATTCCTCATGAAGTTTAAGCAGATTCTCTAATAAACTATCTTCAAATTCCTTAACATAATCTTTCTTTGTTTTTCCTTTTCTTGCCTTTCTCCATGCTAAAGTCAAATTACCGAGGGAGATTATCTTTAGATAAAGATTTTTGTGAGATTTCATTTTTGCCTACGAAAATAAAGTCCTAGATAAAGACTATTCCGAGATTGGAATTCCTACCAGAAGGATTCCTGTTGCAGTTGAGGTTAGCCCTATCAGAGTTGGCATTGAACCTCGCGACTATCTATTGTAGCCAATTTACCAATTACCACTACCATTTCAATATTCACAATATTTCAGCTACTAATTGTTATGATTGAATTTCATGACTTAAAATAAACCTAAATAATGTGCTAGCAAATTGACATGTAGTCTTTTTTTGCTTTTCTTGCTCAAGGAAAAACAAATCTCTAGGACAAAGAAAGATAATAAATCATCTTTAAAAAATTTCGCGTCGCTTCGCGAATAATAATCTTTGTTTGATTATTTTAAGCGAGCAAAACCTTATTCGTGCCTAACGGCACGTACCCCGAGACCGGAATACCTACCAGAAGGATACCTGTAGCAGTAGAGGTAAGCCCCATCAGAGTCGGCATCGAACCTCGCGACTGAATTGTTGTCGCTTATTGGAGCCCGATAGTATAAACTTCCTTCTTTTATATTTTTTCTTGGGAAGCCTTGTGCTGTTGGATTCTCAAGCCAATCTTCCAAAGAGATTCCAGGAGTTTTGCCCTCCATTAAAGTATTTTTAGCGAGAACCCTTGAATTCTCAGGAATCAGTTTTCCATCTTCAAAAATATGATTAGAATTTACATATAATTTCCCATTCTTAACTTTAAAATCAGCGTCAAGCCATTCTGCTCTCCAAGGAGATGCCACTCCAAAAATATCCTCTCTATAGTTCTTGCAAGTTTCTGAGGAAATTGGTGTTCCAGAAGCATCATAAATTTTGACGTCTCCTTTACTTGCTTGGCCAAGAATATGTCCATAAGCTGTGAATTCTCTTATCCCAGGAGTTGTATTCCCTAATGCTAAATTAACCCTCAACATTTCAAACCAATTCATATCCCCAATAAACTCTCTTTCTAAAAAATCTTTTGCTGTATTTCTCAAGGTTAAATCTAATTTTTGCCCGACTTCCTCAATTGTTGGATTATAAGATAATCTTGCGGGATCGATAAGCATTCTTTGGTTTCCTTTTCTTTGGATTCCTTTTGGAATTGATTCATAAGGTATTGCCACCCAACCTTTTGTACCCAAATCTGCTATTTGTCCTTGTTCTGACTTTAATTCAAGAGGATTATATCCTAATTTTCTAAATCCCTCTGCTTGTTCTTTACTTATTTCAAATTGATAGATTGGTGCCATAAAAACTCTCAGAAATTAAACTTTATAAACTTTTCTATCTGTTACTTTTTAGAAATAGTCACACTAACCCTTTAACTCAAACCTATTTTGGTCTCGACCATATTGTTTGTCCATCTTTTTCTTCCAGGCTTCGTCGAGGTCAATGTTATGTGAATTTGCTAAGCAGATAATTGCAAATATAATGTCGCAAAGTTCCTGTTCAATATCAGCAGTGTCTTCGGGGGACTTTTTTGTCCTCGGACCATATCGATTATTAATCTCCCTTGCTAACTCTCCAACCTCCTCAACCATCTGGGCAATAATTTCCATCGGTTTAAAGTACTCAACCTTAAACTGCTTAACCCACTTGTGCACATCATATTGTGCGTCTTTTATTGCCATTATCTAGATTAGAAGAGAATATATTTAAGGATTTGTATAAGGAAGTAGTAGGTTCGCTCCGCTCACTTATTGGGGCTTCGAAATCTGCTTCGCTTGATTTCTCCGCTAAGGGAGTTACTATCAATTTAACAAATTTCTAAACTTGGGGCTTAGTTACCTAACCTATAATGCGAAGCTATTTAATTAACTACGTTCTTATCTCGAGCACATTGGTGCGAGCAAATCTTTTATACTCCTTCTTCTTCAAACAATTATGTTATCATCTCTACAAGCTGAACTAAAATCCCTCGCTGATTTCAAACAGGCTGAAATCTCTCAGAGGTTTTTCAAAACTGGCGAGGGAGGATATGGAGAGGGAGATGTTTTCCTTGGAATAAAAGTTCCTATTCAGAGAGGTGTTGCTAAGAAGTTTATTGGTTTGAGTTTGCCAAGGATTCAGGAATTGTTGAATTCAAAAATTCACGAGGAGCGGCTTGTTGGATTGTTGATTCTAGTTGAAAAATTCAAGAAGTCCGAGGAAGTGGTCAGAGGGGACATATTTAATTTTTATATTAAAAATACAAAGAAGATTAATAATTGGGATTTGGTTGATTTGACTGCGCCGAATATTGTTGGAGAATTTCTTCTAGATAAGAAAAAGAAATCTGTATTATATGATTTAGCAGAATCAGAAAATCTCTGGGAGAAGAGAATCGCTGTTCTTGCTACTTTCACTTTTATCAAAAACGAAGATTTCGAGGATGCTTTGAGAATTGCTGAGATTCTGCTTAACGACGAGCACGACTTAATTCACAAGGCTGTTGGATGGATGCTCAGGGAAATTGGTAAAAGGGATTTAGAAGTTGAAGAAAAATTTCTTAAAAGATATTGCAAGAAAATGCCGAGAACAATGTTAAGATACGCGATTGAAAAATTCGACGAGGGAAAAAGGAAATCTTACTTGAGAGGTAAAGTGTAAGATTTTCATTCATTCGTCCAAGCATGGCCAATGAGAGGAAGAAGTATTTGAGGGGGGGAATTTAGTTATTTAACTGTAACAGATTTTGCCAGAGACCGAGGATAATCTACATTGTGCCCTCTAAGAATCCCTAAATAATATGCAAGTAATTGAACTGGAATTAAATTTACAATTGAGGAACTTATCTCAGAGGTGTCAGGAGTTTTTATCCAATAATCAAATGCTTCATTGTTCTCTGGAGCAATTCCGATTATTTTTGCTCCTCTTGACTTAACTTCTATTGCATTGCTAATTATCTCGTCTCTTGAAACATCATTTGATACTAAAACTATTACAGGAGTTCCTTCTTCAATCAATGCTATTGGACCATGTTTTAGTTCTCCTCCTCCAAAACCTTGGGCATGAATATAACTTACTTCCATAATTTTAATCGCAGACTCCAAGGCCATTGGATAATTTACTCCCCTTCCAATTATGAACATATTCTCTTTTTGATATATTTTTTCTGCAATATTTTTGATATGTTCACTATAACGAGGGTTTAACATATCATTTACTTTTGCGGCGAGGTCCACTAACAACCTATCTCCTTCTCTTAACATTCCAGAACAAGCATATGCTAGTAAAATAACAACTGCTATTTGAGAGGTTGTTGCTTTTGTTGATGCAACTGCTTTTTCAGGTCCTGCATTGATATGGAATACATAATCAGAGATTTTAGACACTGAAGACTCTTGAACATTTACAATAGAAATTACTTTTGAACCTTTTTCCTTAGCTATTTTAAGAGCTTCGAGAACATCTGCTGTTTCTCCACTTTGCGATATTGCAATAACTAATGTTTCTGGTAATAAAAAATGTTTATAATTCCCAAATTCAGAAGCTGGTACAAAATTTACATGTTTGTCTGCTATAGAAGAAAAGACATATTCAGCAGTATGGCAAACCCTCGCAGCTGTCCCACATCCAATAAAGAATACCCCTCTTGAATTATTTATTTCTTCTGCCACATGCATTAATTCTCTATCATTCTGATTAATTGCTTTCATTAATGTCTGTTTTTGGTCCATAATTTCCTTTAACATGAAATGCGCATAATCTCCTTTAGTAACTGGTGAAAAATCTATATCTATCTTAATTAATCTTTTTTCTATTTTTTCATTAGTATTAATATCATAAAATTCAGGTTTTTCTTTGATTATAACTATTTGATCATCGTCGAGATACATTACTTCTTTTGTTTCATGTAAAAAAGCTTGTATATCTGAAGCAATAAAAATTTCTGAAAATCCATTAATCTTTTTTAACCCAACAATTAAAGGAGACCCGTTTCTAAATGCAATTATTTCTTCTGTATCTGCATGTAAAACAACAAAGGCATTTCTTCCTTTCAATTTCTTACCAGTGTTTATTACAGCTTGTTTTAATGAGAATCCCTCTCTGATTTCATCTTCTATTAAATGAGGTATTACTTCTGTATCTGTTTCACTAAAAAATTTATGTGTTCTCAAAAGTTCATTCCTTAGTTCTTGAAAATTTTCAATAATCCCATTATGAACAACTGCAATTTTTCTACTGCAATCTATATGAGGGTGCGTATTTTTCTCTGTAACCTTGCCATGGGTTGCCCATCGAGTATGACCAATTCCAATTTTCCCACTAACTTCATTGCATTTTGTTTCACTTACTTTCCCAACTTGTTTCTCAATGTTAAGGCTCCCACTTTCTGAAAGAACGGCCAGTCCAAAACTATCATACCCTCTATATTCCAATTTTTTCAATGAATCTATAATCACTGGAAAAGCTTGCTTTTCTATATTCCAAAAACCTATAATCCCACACATAATAAAATCCATAGTTTAAAAATTTATAAAGATTTATGTTGTAGGGTATTTATGGCTATAAATCTACAAAAACTAAAATCAAAAAAATCAATTCAAGAACTCCTTGAATTCGGCATTATTAATATTGATAAGCCGTCGGGACCGACGAGTTTTAATGTTTCTGATTTTGTTCGGAAAACTTTGGGTTTGAGGAAAACGTCTCACTTTGGAACACTTGACCCGAAGGTTACAGGAGTTTTGCCTATAGCACTGAATAGGGCTTGCAAACTTACAGGTTATTTTATTGGGGAAGATAAAGAGTATGTTGGAATTATGAGAATCCACGACGATGTTTCACTTGATAAAATTAAGAAAATGATTAAAGAAAAGTTTATGGGGGTGATTAAACAAACCCCACCTGTGAAGTCGCGGGTTAAACGGCAGGAGCGCGAAAGGGAAATTATTAAGTTTAAGTTGTTGGAGAAAGACAGAAGAGATATTTTGTTTCATGTTGAATGTCAAGGGGGAACTTATATTCGGAAGTTAGTTGATGATTTGGGAAAGGAGTTGGGAATCGGTGCGCATATGTTAGAACTCCGACGGGTTCGGGCAGGTATTTTTGAGGAAAACGATACCCTAAAGGACACAAGTAAAGATTATCCGTCGGTAAATTTGTATGATTTTGAAAAAGCGGTTGAAAAGTATAAAGAAGGTGATGATAAATTATTGAGAGAGATTATAATTCCGGGAGAGGTGATTAGCAAATTGCATCAGGTTATTAAAATTAAAGATGATAATCTCGCAAAATTATTAACAGGTAAACCGATTCATGAAGATGATTTGCGCAGTTCTGCGTATACCCTAAAGGGCACGAGCCCAAAATTGCGGAATGAAGGGGCAAAGAAATCAAAGATTGGGGTAGGAGAGATTGTGGTTGTTTTCTGCGGGGAGAGATTTGTGGGGATGTATAAAGTTATTAAAGATGGGAATGTTTATGCTAAATCAGAGTTTGTATTTCAAGAAATTAAATTGCCGACTTCGTCGGACGCTCGTCGACGCAGTCACCACGCATAATGCAGGAGATAAAATGAAACACCTAATATATTTTTCAGCAAAAGCAGCGACGAGTGGGAAGGCTTTGTCCCAGGGAAATTTAATGAAAGCAGGTAGAATGGATATTGCAATTCATTCACTTATTCAAGGGATTTTTCTTTCGCATGATTTTCGGAAAGATATTAGGTTTCATTTTGTTTTTTATGGAATGCCAGACCCTCCAAAACATATTGAGATTCAGGTTGAAGATGGGACACCAATAAGCAAGAAAGATGTTGGGAATTTGATTAAGCAGATTTTGTATAAGTATCGGGAGGGTGAGAAGACAGAAGTTTTTCCTGGGTGTTTTGTGGAGAAAAAGAGTTTTTTGAATGTTGTGGAGGAATTGGAAAAGAAGGGTAGTGAGATTTTCATTCTTGATAAAAGAGGTGAGGATATTAGAAAGGCAGAGATTTCTGAAAATTGTGTTTTTATATTGGGGGACCAGAAAGGGCTTCCGAAGAAGGAATTGAAAAGGTTGAAAAAAATAGCGACTTCGGTTTCTGTTGGTCCTAAAACATATTTTGCCTCGCAGACGATTGCGATTGTGAATAATGAATTGGATAGGCGAGGGATTTAGTCTCGCTTCGCTCGGGATTAATTACTCCGAAATCTGCTCTTGATTTCGCACGAGTTATTGATTTCAGATTACTCTCTACCACGAAGTCGTTCGGCTTCACCAAATTTCTTCGCTAAAGAAGTTGTTAATCTAATGGGCTAAGGATTATAATCTGATAATTATCACAAATTTATTTTGTTTAACTATTCCGCGCGTCAGCGCCTAAGGGCGGGGGGCGGACGAAAGAAGTAATCTCAACAAACTTAATAAACTACTTCTGTTTATTCTATTTATGAAGAAATCTGTTAGACTTTATATCGATGGAACTGTGCAAGGGGTTTTTTTTAGGGCATTTGTTAAGGAGAATGCAGAGAGGCATAATGTCAAGGGGTTTGTGAGAAATTTAGAGGATGGAAGAGCAGAGGTTTTTCTTGAAGGGGATAATAAAGACGTGAATAAAATGATTGAGTTATGTAAAAAAGGTCCGAAGCACTCGCAGATAAGGAAAGTGGAAGTCAAATCGGAGACGTTTCAGGATTTCAAGGTTTTCAAAATACTTCACGTTTAGTTCAGTCTTTTGAAGACTTAAAGGCATGCATATATAATATATTTTAGAGGATAATAATTGATTTAAATTCTATATCTTAATTACTAAAATGTTATGTGATTTTGGCAGAGAAATAGATGAAGAATCTCTTGATGGTTGTAATGATGTAGCAAGATATAAATTATTATATAGTGTTAATAAAGATATTTGGGAGGAATATGGTTTAAGCGGGGATTGTTGGGGGTATGAAAAATATTCTTGTAAAGACCACCTCTTAAATTCAAGTTTTATATATGATTCTACTCACGGCACCCCAGACATAATATATGATTTAGAAAAAGATAGAGAAATAACATTAACTACTCGCTGATTAACCATCAATTATTTAACTAAAACTTATTTTTATTAATCATGATTTACACAAACTCGGATGGCGGAGCCCGCGGAAATCCTGGGCCTGGAGCAATTGGAGTTATAATTAGGAAAGATGGAAAAATTGTTACAAGATACAGTAAGTTTATTGGGCAAGAGGTTACAAATAATATTGCAGAATACGAGGCATTGATAATGGCGTTGGAATTGGCTTCTGAACACACCAGCGATGAAGTGACTTGCGTTCTTGATTCTGAATTAATTGTTAAACAGCTTCTTGGAGAGTATCGGGTGAGAAATCCAAAGTTACTTGAATTGTTTTTGAAAGTGCAGAAACTTCAGGAGAGGTTCAACAAAATCAAATATCTTCATGCAAGTAGATGGGACAAATTCCAGCAAATTGCCGATGAACTTGTCAACGAGGAACTCACAAAAAGAGGTTTCAGGAAGAAGGGTTGGGGGAAGAAGGGATGAAAATAAAGAAATGTGTTGGTGCAATAATTCATAATAACGAAGGGAGAATATTTCTGATGACCTCTCCAAAATGGAAAGGATGGATTATTCCTGGGGGAGAAATAGAAAGTGATGAAACAGAAGAACAATCACTAAAGAGGGAGATTTTAGAAGAATTGGGGATTGAAATAGAAGATATTACAAGGGTCGGAGAGAAGATAAAAAAAGCAGAGAGGGATTTTTATGATAGTAACGTGGAATTTCATTTTATTGATTTTTTTGCAAGGGCAAAACAAACAAATATAACCCCTAATGAAGAGATTTCTGATTATGGATGGTTTACAATTGACGAAGCGCTCCAGCTTAATCTGCTTGACACTACAAAAGAGCTAATTGAAAAGTTCAGAGATTTCAATAAAGATTAAATATAAAAAGTTGATTTATTTTTTTCTTTAATGACACAGGAAAAGTTTTTTTGGGCAGACCAGATTGCTGATAGAATAATTAAAGAAAAGGGTAATAAAAAAGAATATGTTTGTGCTTCGGGAATAACTCCTTCTGGAACAGTTCATATTGGTAATTTTAGAGAAGTTATTACAACAGAATTAGTGGTCAGAGCCTTACAAGACAAAGGGAAGAAAGTCAGATTTATTTATTCATGGGATGATTATGATAGATTCAGGAAAGTTCCTGTTGGGATTGATAAAAAATATGAAAATTATATCGGGATGCCCTTGAGCAAAGTCCCCTCTCCATTCAAAAAAAGTCAGAGTTATGCAGAACATTTTGAAAAAGAGTTTGAAACTTCTTTAGTGAAAGTTGGGATTAATCCAGAGTTCATTAGGCAAAGTGAGATGAATAAAAAATGTAAATATGCGTCGCTGATAAAAGTTATAATAGATAAAAGAATAGAGATAGTGAAAATTCTCAACAAATATAGAAAGGAGCCTTTGAAAAAAGATTGGATGCCTGTAAAAGTTTATTGTGAAAAATGCGGGAACGATTTTACAAGAATAATAAATGCTGAAGGATATTTTATAGAATATGAATGTAAGTGTGGGTTTAAAGATAAAATAGATTATCGCAAGAAAGGGCTTGTTAAGGTTCCTTGGAGAATCGACTGGCCAATGAGATGGAAATATGAGGAAGTTGATTTTGAGCCAGGTGGGGCAGACCATAGTGCAGCAGGAGGGAGTTTTGATACAGCGAAGGAGATTATAAAAAAAATTTTTGATTATGAAGTTCCGTTATATTATGTATATTCATGGATAAAAATTAAGGGAGGAAAGGATTTCTCAAGTTCTGAAGGAAATGCTCTGAGTCTTGATGAGGTTGAAGAAGTTTATGAGCCTGAAGTGTTGAGGTATCTTTTTGTAGGAACAAGGCCAAATAAAGAATTTCAAATTAGTTTTGACAACGATATAATTAAGATTTACGAAGATTATGATGTGCTTGAAAAGAAATATTACGAAGGCCAGGCAAATCCGCAGGAGAAACGAATTTATGAGTTGTCGCAAGTAAATAAGCCAGCGAAAAAAAGGCTAAAAAAAACAGGATTTAGGCATTTGATTACTTCTGTTCAATTAAAGAAAGAGAAAGAACTTAACAAAGAATCACAGGTGCGGGCAAAGAAAGTTGCAAGATGGATAGAAAAATATGCAGGAGAAGATATGAAGTTTGAGGTTCAGACAAAAGTTTCTGCGAGGCTTGAGGGTAAGGAAAAAGAAACAATGAAAGAATTGAAGAAAAGTTTAGAGAGCAGAGACTTTAACGAGAAAGAATTGCTTGATGAGTTTTATATGATTTGTGAAAAGATTGGAATGAAAAACACAGAATTCTTCGACGCTGCTTACAGAGTTATTATTGGAAAGAGTAAAGGACCTCGGCTCGCAAGTTTGATTTTAACAATTGGAAAGGATAAAATAATTAAACTCTTGGAGCAAATAAAATGAAATTCTTACTAAAAATCTTAATTGGAATAATTGCCATAGTAATCGCAGTTCTCTTAGTTGTGCAAGGCAACCCTCCTGAGTTCTTTGACATATTTGGGTTAATTGTATTTATCTTCTTATTTATCATAGGTATCTTAATGATTCATGGAAAGAAACTTCCTGATTGGACAGGATTTGTAATTTTACTAATCGCCATATTAGGTTTAATTGTCGACGGCTCAATAATAATTAAAAAATTTATCTTAGGAGGTTAAATGCCAGGATTAATCATAAAATCAAACATCAAGAAAGCTGTTAAAGAACTGGATAAAAATAACGAAGTCACGAGTGTTGCCGAGGAAGTTGGGCTGGCTCTTGAAAGGAAAGTTGAGGAAGTTTTAAAAGATGCTATCCAAAGGGCGAGGGAAAATAAAAGGCGGACTTTGCAGGGGAGAGATATTTAGTCTTGCTCTCGCTCGTATTAATTTCTATGAAGCCGACGCTGTCAGATTTCTTCGCTAAGAAGTTATTATCAAATTAGCATATTTTCTAAATATGTTCGGTTGCTCAAGGTATTACGCGAAGCTCTTCTGTTAACTGCTTCTCTTAAACGAACGAAGTGAGCCAATAAATTAATATACTTCTATGAATAATTTAGAATATGATTCTGAAAAATCAGGTGAAAAAAGCCCGCAGAGAAAAGATTATGGGGATTGTTAGAAAAGCTGGAAGTGAGGAATATGAAACTGAATGGGATGAAAAAGGAATTCCAGTATCTAAGAAAAAATCTGAGATTAAAAAAGGTAGATTGTCGAGGGCGCGTGGTGCAAGGTTTGAACTGAAGGTTCGAGAAGAGCTTGAATCACAAGGATGGATTATGGATAAGTGGACGAATAATGTTGATTTATCCCAAAGGGATGACTCTAATGAGCCTTCTGGTGAGCCTCTTGAAGGGAAACTTGTGAAAGCTAAAAGAAAATATAATCCTTTCAAAAAAATGCTCGTCGTGGGAACAGGTTTTCCTGACTTTATCGCATTCAAAAAGCCTGTGCGCCGCTCGGCGTATACCCAACCAAGTAGGTGCAGAGCAAGGGCACAAGACCCCAAAGCACGGAATGTTGGGGCAAAGAAAAAGCCAGAGAAAGCAGGATTCAGACATTTGATTACTTCTGTTCAACTGAAGAAAGAAAAAGAACTTAACAAAGAATCACAGGCAAGGGCAAAGAAAGTTGCGAAGTGGATAGAAAAATATGCTGGAGAAGATATGAAGTTTGAGGTTAAAACAGAAATTTCTGCTGAATTAAGTGAGAAAGAGAAAGAAGCTATGAAAGAATTAAGGAAAAGTTTGGAAAGCAGGGATTTCAATGAAGAGAAATTATTTGATGAATTTTATAGTATTTGTGAAAAGCTTGAAATGAAAAATAAAGAATTTTTCGACGCTGCTTATAGAGTTATTATTGGGAAAAATAAAGGTCCAAGATTAGCAAGTTTGATTTTAACAATTGGAAAAGATAAAATAATTAAACTCTTGGAGCAGGTTAAATGAAATTCTTACTAAAAATCTTAATTGGAATAATTGCCATAGTAATCGCAGTTCTC
>JAHKAF010000089.1 GCA_018825865.1 Nanobdellota archaeon
AGAATTTTTGTTCTTGAATTGTAAAACCAACAAATTTTGGTTTTATATTTAGGCTTAAATTTAGAATAATAAAAATTAGAGTAAGAGAGATTAGAATAAATCCAATTTGATTGGTGATAATTATTCTTTTTTCTTTTTTTGATCGGTCTGCAAGATTTTTAATATATTTATCATAATATTCGATTAACTCTGAGATTGTTCTTCCATCAGTGTGTTTGTGAGTAATTTCAATATACCTTTCATAAGAAATTTTCCCTTCAGAATAATGTTTACTCAATGCTTCTAAATATTTGGTAAGAAACTCTTTTCTTTGTCTAGCTTCTTGTATTTTTTTTGACAGTTCTACAATTGTGGCTTTTGCTAATCGAGTCCTTCCCATTACTTATTATATATGTAACTATACTTATAAATATTACTTATCATATATGTATTAGGAAATTAGGAGATTTTGAGGTTGTTAGATTATCTTGGTTGTAAATTCCGATAAATTTTGGGAAGAAACATTTAATAATTAAGAATATTTCTGTGTTATATGGCGATGAGTGTTGATGAGAAATATCAATTAGTTACTAGAAACTTGCAGGAGGTAATTAGTAAAGAGGAGTTAAAGAAAGGTTTGAATAAAAAAGATTTTTCAGTTTATTGGGGGACTATGCCGACGGGAAGTGTTTCTTTGGCTTACTTTTTTCCTATGTTGAAGATTGCGGATTTTCTAAAAGCAGGGTTAAAGGTTAAAATTTTGTTAGCGGATTTACATGCTGCCCTCGACGGAGTTCAGTGGGATATTTTGGATAAGCGATTTAAATATTATGAAAGGGCTGTGACCCTTATTCTGAAGACTATTGGGGTTGATTTTAAGAAACTAGAATTTGTTAAGGGGAGTGATATTCAATTAAACTCAAAATATTTTAATGATTTATTAAGGCTGAGCACTTATACAAGTTTTAATAGAGGGAAGAAGGCTGCTTCAGAAGGAATTAAGAGTGCTGTTGGAGATGATGCAAGGTTGGCTGGATTTATTTATCCTTTGATGCAGGCACTTGATGAAGAGTATTTGAAAGTTGATGCGCAATTTGCAGGCGTGGACCAGAGAAAGATAATGGTTTATGCGAGAGAGTATTTACCAAAAATGGGGTATAAGGCAAGGATTGAATTAATGAATCCAATGATAAGAGGGTTAATTGGAGAGAAGATGAGTTCAAGTGTTGAGCACAGTAAAATTGACCTTCTGGATGACGAAGAAAAAGTTAAATCAAAAATAAACCAGGCAGAATGTGTCGGGGGTAATCCTGATAACGGAATAATGGCGTTGCTGAAATATTTTATTTTTGTTATTAAGGAAGATAAAAATGAGGAATTTGTTGTTGAGCGTTTAGACAAATACGGAGGAAATTTAATTTACAAAGATTATAATTCTCTTGAAAAAGATTTTATCGCGAAGAAGATTCATCCTCTTGATTTAAAGAATGCACTTGCTAAAGAGATAAACAAATTATTAGAACCAATCCGAAAAGATAAAAAAATTCATGAATTGTATAAGAATGCTTATTGTTAGGAAGATTTTGAATCAGGAAAGTTACATCCTTTTGATTTAAAGAAAGCAGTTGCTGATTATCTTGAGAAAGTTATTGCTTCTATAAGGAAAGGTTAGAAATAGTTAATCTCTTTGCATCCTTCCTCTGTTCTGCTCCCAAATCCCACTATTTGTGCCGGGATAGTTTCCTTTTTCCATCCCACGTTCATGCGCATCTAATAAAGGGTTTATAATTCTTCCTCGCTCTGGAGAAGTAAATTCAATTATTTTTTTTGCAGCTTTTTTCGCACGTTCTACACCATTTTCCTTTAACCGATTTAGAAATCTCCCATCTTTTCTTGGATTTTTGTTTTCATATTCTTGAGCCCCAGAGCGGCTAGTTCCTCTCCATCCTCCTGCATAAGCATCAGAAATAGAATAAGGTGCAACAATTAATCCATAAACAATAACGGCCTTAGCAATTATCTTTCCGCCAGTCAGAGCAATTTCACTTAATCTTTTCATATTTTCAACCCCCTTTCAATTAATTAATAATATTAAGAAAAAGTCCTTTAAAAATTTATCCAGTCTTAAACTCTACAACATCTAAATCTTTTCATGAGTTTCGTTTTATCCTCTCTCCAACCTCATTACATTCCTCACTTCATTCGTCGTCGATTAATTAACGCGAAACTTACCTCGTTTTGAATTCTACAACATCCAAATCCTTTAGTTTATGTTTTAGTCCGACTTGTTGGCCTGCGAATTTTGAAGAAGGCCCCCAAATTTTTGAAGTCTTAACTTTTTTTGAGAATCCCTTTAGAATTTTTTCAGCGACGTCTCCGACAGTTGAATTCGGTTTCATTATAATCGGTCGAGGGGATTTCTCGCAATTTGGTTCTTTTGTGAATATCCTTATTTTTCCAGAATTTTGAAATATTTTGTTTTTTAGTTTTTCTAAGGATTCTTTGTTAGAGAGAATAATAAAATCATATTTCCTGCTTTTTAATGTAGCTTCTATTTTTCTAATCCCGCTTTCATCAAAATCATTTTTGTTGTTAAATACAATTATTCTTTTTCCAGAGGCTTTATCTATTTTTTTCTCAACTTTTTTAATCTGCTCTAAATCATCGACGAGGATTAATATTGTGTCTGTGGTGTTTGTCAACCCTTTATCGTAATATTCTGATTCTATTGCCGGGTTTTCAATTAGTTGGATATAAGTGCCAGAATAAGGAGCCATACCAGTGATTGGCGCTGTTGTTGTGAATTTAGTCTCTGCGATTTTAGGGTTTGCGTTTGTCAATGCTGAAAGCAAGGAGGATTTTCCTGTGTTTGTCACACCGACGATAACTGCTTGCAAATCCTCTTTTTTTATTCCTGTTCTGGAGGATTTTCCTGATTTTTTTATTCTTTGAATTTTTTCTTTTAATTTTTTATAACGCGTCTTTAGGTTCGCAAGCATATTCTCAGAGGACTTGTGCTTCGGGCATTCTTTTATCATCTCTTCGAGAGCTTCAAGTCTTTCGTCATCTGTTGAAGCAGATAGAAATTTTCCCTGTGCTTTTTGGTATGCTGGTGATTGATTTGTTGATGCCATATAATTTTATGTTATCAAGACTTAAATAATTAATGACTGAATAAATTAATAAATATAGGTAACTTGTCAAAATGATGAAAAAGAGTTGGGATGGTTTTAAGCCTCTTTATATAAAAAAGTTCGGGACCCGTGGCAAATTTGTGATATGGGTTGTTGACGGAAATTATGTAAGAACTTATATCGACGAGGAATTTACTAATTATGGACAGCATTACAGGTTTAAGTCTATCCCTAAAAATGAATTTTGGCTTGACCATGAGGCGAACGAAGGAGAGGCAAATTATTTTATTGATTCGATGCTTGTGGTAAATCGCCTGATGGCTAAAGGAGTGAGCCATAAAAAAGCGGTTGAGGCTGCTGACAGGGTTGAAAGAAGGGAGAGGCACAAATCAAAAGTCTTTAAAAGATTTGTTCATTGAATTTTTAATTCAAGAAAAGTTCCGAAAGAAGTTTATAAGAAACTTTTGCAGGAATTCAAAGGAATAAAAGTATGGCTTGTAAATGGAGAGTTGGTTAGGGACATTTTCTATATTGACTTTTCAGAAGGAGGGCATGATAAGGTTTATTTTTTTGTTCCTGAAAAAGAAATATGGATTGATGATGATATTACACCTCATGAAAGAAAGTTTGTTCTTCTTCATGAATTGCATGAGAGAATTCTTATGGCAAAGGGAATGAAATATATTCAAGCCCATGAATCGTCGAGCAAGATAGAATCTTTCTGCAGACATCACCCAGATAAATTCAAAAAAATTATGAAAAAAGAAATTGAGAAGATTGGTAATTAGATTTTGCAAATTCTTTTAAATTGGAAATGGTTCAAGATTTTATGATTCAAAAAGAATTAATCAAAAAAATTACTCAGAAAAAGGAATTTTCTCAATTGCCTAAGAAAGATGTTGAAATGGCTTTTGAGAAATTTGATAAGGAGCAATATTGCGACGAGGAAAAAGTTAAGTTGACGCGGGATTTGTTGCGAAAAGTTTTTAGTGCGTTCACAAGCCAGAAGATTTTGAGTTTGAAAGATAAGGATGAAGAATGGATTCTTAGAAAGCATTTGTCGACGAGGGAGAGATTACCTTATTATAAGGAACTTTATGGAAAGTTGTTCGAGGGGTTTGAAAGAGGAATTACTATTTTTGATTTGGGTGCAGGAGTTAATGGTTTTAGTCATAAGTATATAGAAAATGTTATCGAGAATTTTTATTATATTGGGATTGAGGCTATGAAACAGTTGGTTGATTTGATGAATTATCATTTTAAAAGTAAGAATATCTACGGAAAAGCGATTCACGAAAGCCTATTTGAATTAGGGAAGATAAAGAGATTAATCAAAAGAGAAAAAGGTTGCAAGGTTGTTTTTTTGTTTAAGACTTTGGATTCTTTGGAAATGTTACAAAGGGATTATTCTAAAAAGTTGCTTCTTGAAATTGTTCCTTTGGTTGACAGGATTGTTGTGAGTTTTGCTACAAAAAGTTTTGTTAAAAGGACGAGGTTTAAAGCTAAAAGAAAATGGATTATTGATTTTATCGAGGATAATTTTGAAGTTTTGGATGATTTTGAACTGGGTGGTGAAAGGTATGTCGTGTTCAGGAAAAGATGAAATATTTTTTTACTTAATGTAAATAATATTTAGTTTAGTAAAGTAAACTTTATAATAGGTGTTTTCTTAATAATTTAAATTAAAGGAGGATAATATATGGCAGAACAAATGCAAACCGCGAAACCAGCGGTTGCTCAGCAGACACCTGTTACAACTACGCCGATGACAGACCCTCAGACATCCCCATTTGAAGAGAAACCTTTATGGAAGAAATGGTGGTTTTGGGTAATTGTTGTTTTGGTAGTTGTTGTAGTAGGTGCAGGAGTTTATTATTTGGTTTAATCTTGTTATAATTAATTTTATATACCTAGATAATTCTTTTAGTTTATGAAAGCTGATTTTAAGAGAAAAGTTTTGAAAAGGCCTCACTCTAAGGCTGAAGTTCAACCCAGTCAAAATTTTCAAAAGAAAGTTTTACCTAATGGGATGACAATTCTTTTTGAAAAGAGAAATCTTCCGGTGGTGAGTGTGGCATTTGCTGTGCGTGCCGGAGGGATTAATGAAAGCATGGAAGAAAAAGGGATTTCTCATTTTATAGAGCATATGTTTTACAAAGGAACTCCGACGAGAAACTCAAGACAAATAACAGGGGAAATTGAGAAAAATGGGGGAGAATTAAATGGGTTTACTGACGAAGTAATTACTGCTTATTGGTGTAAGATGCCTTCTAAACATTTGAATATTGCTTTAGCAGTTTTAGGAGATATAATTAAGAATCCTTTATTTGATGAAAAAGAACTCGAGAAGGAGATGAAAGTTATTCTCGAAGAGATTAAGATGAGAAAAGATGTTCCCCGAGTTTATGTATCTGATAAAATTAAAGATTTTCTTTATGATGAACCTTTTGGACCGATGTTGATTGGAACTCCTGAAACACTTAATTCTATGGATAGAGAAACTTTGGTTGAAAAATTTAAACAGTTTTACCAGCCGAATAATCTGATTTTGTGTGTTGTTGGAGACGCTGATTTTGATGAGATAGTTGATTTTGCTGAAAAGAATTTTGAAGACAAAAAAGGAAAAGTTCCAGAGTTTGAGATTAAGTTGAAGAATGAAGAGAGAATTGAGGAAAGAAAAGGAATTGACCAGGCGAATTTGGTTTTTGCTTATCATGTTCCTTTTCGGGATGATAAAAAGAGTTATGCTGCAAAGATTTTGAGTACGCTGATGGCGGGCGGAATGTCGTCGAGGCTGTTTAGTGAAATTCGGGAAAAAAGAAATTTGGCTTATGCAATTAAAGGAGGTTATGAAATAACAAAAGATTTTGGGCATAATTATATTTATGTGGGAACAATGAAAGAGAATGTTGAGAAAGTTAAGAAATTGATTTTAGAGGAGTTTGCAAAAGTTGCGAGAGAACTTGGTGAAAAAGAACTTAATGAAGTCAAGGAACAGATGATTGGGAATTATCATATTTCTATGGAAGATTCTCAACTCCAAATGATGAACTTGCTTTATTCTGAAATCAACGGCGACGCGAAAAATTTTTATGAATTTGAAAAAAACATCCGTGCTGTTAAATTAGAAGATGTTAAAGAGTTGGCAAAAAAAGCAAAGGAGAGGTTTAGTTTTTTTGCTTTGGTGCCTGGGGATTAGTTTTTTAAATCAATCTCCCCCTTTTTATTTAATGTTCATTGTAAAAGTTCCTGGAATTAATGGTCTTGGAAAGACAAATGGCTGTGAGAAAGCAGGAAATGCTATTTTGAAATCTCTTCGAGAAATTCGTTCAAATGAGAATGGGAAAATCATAGACGTGGACAAACTGGATTTGGAAGAGATTCATCTTGATAACTACAATCTTGAATATTCTAATGAACTGATTTACAAGAATGCTTTCGAGACTTTTGAGACAAAG
>JAHKAF010000090.1 GCA_018825865.1 Nanobdellota archaeon
AGTAGAGATTGATTATACTGACAAAAGACCAGGAGAGAAATTCAATCACTGGGAAATGAAAGGAGTTCCAATAAGAATTGATTTAGGAATAAAAGATTTGGAGAAGAAGAAATTAACATTATACAGAAGAGACTTGGATAAAAAAATATTAATCAATGAAAAAGATTTAACAAATACCATTCAAAAAATTTCAAAAGAATTCAGTAGTAATTTAATAAAAAAGGCAGATAAAGTTTTTGAAGGAAGAATCAAAGATACTAAAGATATCAAAGAAATAAAGCAGGTAATAAAAGAAGGGAAAATTGCGAGATGTAATTTTTGTTCTGTTGAGAAAGATGGGGAACCCTGTGCGGAAATAATTGAAAAACAAGTTGCAGCAGAAGTGCGCGGAACACGCCTTGACGAGAAATCAAAACCTTCTGGAAAATGTGCAATCTGCGAGAAGAAAGCTAAGCATGTGGTTTATGTTGCTAAATCATACTAACGAACTCTCTCCCACAACCTCTCCCAATTCATACTCCAACCTCGACGTGAATTCTATTAACTCACGAAGTTCTTTTTCTACTACAACATCATTTGTTTGTGCTTTTTTCATTGTTGAGCATAGCCAAAATCCAAATCCTCTTCAAGTCTGATAGAATAAAACCTTATTCAATTCAGACCCAAAAAGAGTTTGAATTAAATTAGGCGTATTTAATTGTGCAGACTAAGCCAGCAAAAATCCCATTCCACAAAGGAGGCATTAGTCTACTTTCCATATTATATAATAGAAATTGAAGTTTATAATCTTTTTGATTGGGAAAAAGTTAATGAAAATTTTATTTATTCCTTATAATCTCTTAACGACTTGCTGTACAGGTGCATCCCCCCGCACAACTCTCGCATGGTTGATCACCACAACTTGTTTGAATACACCCTTCCTCACTAATTCCTGTTAGTGTTCCGCTACTATCCCCTCCACTATAAGATGCAACAGTTGGATAAGAATAATACATTGGCGGTATTTTAGCATAATTTCCCAAAATCCAACCACTATCCCCCCCGGGGCTAAAAGGGGAATAGGCCCTTGTATAATGATTACCCCCTTCAAATTTGTGCCAAACCTTTGCCATCCCCGCAGGATTACTTACCCAACATTCACAATATAATTCCCAATTACAATTCTTTGTTCCTGAAACTACTCTTGTGTTCCCACAATTACTAGTCTGGGTGAAAGTTAAATAAGAACAAACTATTGAAGTTGCAGGTGTCCAAGAAGTATCACAACATTTGGTTCCTGTTACTGTCCTGGTGTTTCCGCAATCACTTGTTTGTGTGAATGATTGCCCTGAACAAACTGTTGAAGTTGCAGGAGTCCATGATGTATCTACGCAACAAAACTCACCTCCATTAATCGCACTCTGTAAAGTCATTTCTACCCCATCAATAGAAACCCAAATATCACTTGCATCATGCCCGAGAGTTATTGCAGAATTATAAGTGTCTGAACCACTCCCGCAAAGACTTGATGAAATTGCCTGCCCAATTGTTTTCTCATTCCCACTCACAGAAACAAAAATATTTTCTGAATGCCCTGTTAAAACCTGCGAAGTATAAGACTTGGTTGGGGAAGACCCGTTATCGACGAGAAAATCATTATCTATTGCCTCCTGCAAAGTCATTGTGTAACCATCTACTGAAACTAAGAGCTCATTTCCCCCATGACCAGGATTTGGAATCTGGGAGGTATAAGCAAAAATAATCCCTACTATTAATATTGCCAAAAAAGGAATTAGATAAATTAGTCTCTTTTTCATATTATAACGAGGGGGAGAGGGTTTTTATATATTTTTGTGATAAGAAAATATCTGCCCATTCCATTCGCTTGAGATAAAAAATAATTAATAAAAAACTAGATAAGTTTCCAAATATATCATGCAAAGCTATCCGATTAACAACTTCTTTCAGCGAAGCCGAGCGACTTCGTGGTAGAGAGTATGAACTATTAATAACTCGTGCGAAGTCGTGAGTAATGACAAAGTCCGACGCGAAGCTATCCATAAATAAACAAAGCAAGAACTATTTCCCAACAAACCCTTCCATCCTATTTCTAAACTCTTCCAAATCACCGGATTTAATTTTCACACCAACAGCTTCTTCATGTCCTCCCCCTGTCGCATTTTCAAAACCTTCAATTGCTTTCAGAACCTTATCCCGTATCTTCTTGCCCCTTCCAGAAATATTTACTTTAGCTCCAGTATTATAAGCAACAATAATAATTTTATCTGGATACAAATATTTTAATTCTCCAGCAAGATCTGCACTAATACTCAAATCTCCACTATATTCAAAAAATAAAAACTTGCTATCATCTACGCCCCTCTTAGCTTTCTCAATTAACTTCCTCTGTTTTCCGTCAATATGTTTAAATCTCTCATGCATCAAACGATTCTCACTACTCTCTTCCAAAACCTCATAAGGAGTTTTAACTTTAATCAAAAACTTCAACATCTGAATTACATTTGTTGTTCTATCTTTCATCCCTGCATTCATAATCTGTGCAATCTTTCCAATTTGGGATTTATAATAAACTTCTTCGACGTCTTTTGAAGAAACCATCAAATCAGGATATCTCTTTTCAAACTCAGAATAAAAATCTGGAAGTAAATGGTCGGCAATACAACCTATAACCGCCAGCCATAAATCCTCTTTTTTTCCAGTGATTTGATTACAAAGATATGCTGTAGGTAAATAAGACTTACCTTTATTTAACAAAGGATTATAATAACTCACAAAATCAGGGATCTTCGTCTGAACCTCATGATGGTCAATCCAGACAACAGGAATATTAATCTTATGGCACTCCTCAAAAAACTCCTCTGAAACTTCTGGCTTGTCAAGAACAAAAATATAATCTGCTTCAAACTCCTTAACCTTTCTAAAATAATCAGCTATTAAACCTGGCGAAGATTTTACAACAACTCCTTTCCCGCGCCCAACATAACGTTGAAGCAAAAGAAAAGAGCACAACCCATCAGAATCATTATCAAAAAAGAAAACTGGATTCTGCGCCCTCTCAAGATGTTCTTTGATTTCTTTCACTTGTTTTTTTGTAAGCATGGAAAGAAATAAGAGGGGATGTATTTAAGTTTTTGTGAGATGAATCAAACTCTTTTATGTGAAGCGACTGTGTTCGGCGAGCATCAAAATTTCTATTTCGTTTCCAGAATCTTAAACCAATTTACCAGCCATAATCTTCTCCCTTAAATTTCCAATATCTCTATTCAAAGAATTAATAATTTTTTGGTCTTTGAGAATTTTAATCAAAGATTCTTTATCAGCATTAAGAATTTCGTCTAAAGTTTTAAAATTATTGATTAGCAACTCAACTTGCCCCATAGCAAGATTTGTTTTGTTTAAAATCCTTATTCCCCTCGGAGAAACAGATTTATCATGAAGCTCTTCAAAAAGAATTTTCGGAAGGTCTGAAGTTTCAAGCAAGACATCAAAATTCATTTCCTCAAGAAGAGTATCAACTTTAGAAAATTTAGATTTGAAATAATCCTGTAAAATAGTTTCCCTTTCTTTATTCAAATTCTTCGTTAGTTCCTTAAGCCGCATACTGACAATAATTCCCTCCTTCCCCAGTTCAACCAAATATCTTCTAACCATATCTGAAATTCTTTTGATAATTTCAATTCTCTGCAGCACCCCGCAAACATCACTCAAAGTCACAAGATTATTTATCTCAAGAATATTAAGATTAATCATTAAATCATTAAAAATCTCTTTCTGCTTTTCCAAAATCTGCAAAGTTTCAGTCGCCCTTCGAAGAATCTCTGAAGTCTCATCAAGAACATATTTCTGGTTTCCATAATATACTGTAATTTTATTCCTTCTTTCTGAAACAGCGAAGACGATTGCTCCTGTCTGCTTGGCAGTTCTTTCAGCAGCCTGGTGCCTTGTCCCTGTTTCTTTGGTTTTTATTTTAGCATCAGGAACCAAAAGAGTATTCGAATACAAAATTTTTTTCATATCTTCAGAAAGTATAATTGCCCCATCCATCTTAGAAAGTTCGACAAGTCTTTGTGGCGTGAAATCCACATTCATTCTGAAACCACCATCTGCAATATCAAGCACTCCTTCAGTTCCAACAACTATCAAGGCACCCATTCGCGCCCTCATTAAATCATCAAGTACGGTTCTTATGGATGTTCCAGGTGAAAGTATCTTAAGAACATTAACAAAATCTTTTTCAAGTTCCATGAAATCCAAAAACATAACTTCTATATAAATATTATGTGAGTTAAGTAATTAATTCCTAATGCCAGCCAGAATCAAAGGCAATGCAATTGTAGCATCACAAAATACATCTACAAAGTTTGCGTTTTCTTTCATCTTCCCCCAAGAAATTCCTTCTCTCAATGAAGCACCTGAACTTCCTCCTGGTTGTGCTGGCTCTGTTGTAATTTGAACTCCATAATCCGCACCTTTGGAAAACTGCAAAGACTGTTGAATAAAATTTTTTGGTAATCCTCCTCCAATATAAATCACACCAGATTTCTTTGCCTGCCATGCAATATCAATTATCTCATTCATATCGCCAAAAACATCAATGTTTGTCTCTCCTTTAGTTTGGCTTTCAGACGAACTAGCTAAAGGCTCTGCCTTTTGTCTTCCTTCTGCAATTCTTCCCCACATCATCAAACCAATTCCAGAATCAGCAATCCCAGGACAAAAAATTGGAATCCTCTTCTCATAACATTTTTGAAGGATGCTCTTATTTACTTCAGAAGGGGCGAGTTGCTTTGTGAGACTATTAGCTACAGACACCAAAGGCGTCTGAGGGGGGGTGGGCGGGGCACTATTCTCCCTCGACAAAATCTCTCCAAGTTTCCATAAGAACTCCTTAATATTTTTACACTCCTTCAACTCATCAAAATGCTTATTGAAAAAATCCTCTAAATTTTCATAAACAGAATTCTTCATAAAAACATTATACATTCTATCAATACCTTTCTTATTCAATTCCTTATCATCAACCAACTCATCCCCATGATAATGCTTATCTCCCAATGCCTCAATTAAATCATGGGTTAAATTCGCACCAGTTGTAACAAAAACATCAACATCATTAAGCATATCAAAGATAACTTTTTTCATTCCTCCAGGAACCATCGCACCAGCAATCCCTAAAAAAACTTTGCACTCCTTATCCTCAATCATTTCATTAATTATTCTCCGTGCTTCAGCAATCTTCTTAGCTCCAAAACCTGCATTTTCCATTTCATCAACTAATTCTGAAACTTTCATGCCTTTCTTCAGCCCAATATGTTTGATTTCTTTCATGATAAAACTTCAAAGAGATTGTTTATAAAATTTTGCAATTGCCTTCTAAGAAATAAACCCATACACTCAATCACAAAAATCTTTTTAAAGCGACAACACCACTTAATATTACAATGAATAAATGGCTTGAAATTTTAATCGGATTGATATTAATTATCTTGTCTGTATACGCATGGGGAATGAATCTCTGGGGTTTTGGAACTGCGGCAATAGAGTTCCTCAAAGGAGGGATAATATGGATTATCCTTATGATGGGTTTTCTATTTATCATCCTCGGCATAAGCGATATAAAAGATTAGATAAATTCTAAAAT
>JAHKAF010000007.1 GCA_018825865.1 Nanobdellota archaeon
CTTTATCCCCATATTTTCCTTCAAAAATTCTGACAGCACCTTTTTCTTTTGCTTGTTTTGGAGTCATTTTTTCGCTTCTGACTTCACATGATTCCTGAATTTTAGCATTAACTAAATCCTCAATTTTTTCAATTTCTTCTTTAGTAAGTTTTCTGTCAAAATTGAAATCCAGCCTCAATCTTTGAGGAGTTATGTTGCTTCCTTTTTGGACTATATTTTCATCTTTCAAAATATCTCTCAGTGCTGCCATAAGAAGGTGAGTTGCTGTATGAAGTTTTGTAGTAGCCTCGCTGTGGTCTGCTAATCCTGATTTGAATTTTCCTTCTGCAGCTGTTCTCGAAAGTTCTTGGTGTTTTTCAAACTCTTTATTAAACTCTTTAATATCAACCTTAATTCCTTTTTCTTTTGCAAGTTCTTCTGTCATTTCAATTGGGAAACCATATGATTGGTAAAGTAAGAAAGCTTCTTCTCCTGAAAGTTCTTTTTTATCTGAAATGAATTTGTTAAATTTACTAAGCCCTTTATCAAGAGTTAAACCAAATCTCTCCTCTTCTTTTTCCAACTCATCCATAATCTTTTTTCTGTGTTCTTCTAATTCAGGATAATCGTCGTAGATTTCGAAAACAGCCTCGGCGATTTTTGGGGTGAAGTTTTCCATACCTAATTCTTTTCCATACCTGATTGCTCTTCTGATTAATCTCCTCAAAATATATCCTTGGTCTGTGTTGCCAGGAGTTATTCCGTCGGCAATTATGAATGTTGCTGCTTTGATATGGTCTGCGATTATCCTCATTGCTCTTTCATTGCCTTCATATTTTTTCCCTGAAATTTTTTCTATTTTTTCGATTATTTTCTCAAAGGAATCAGTATCAAACGCATTATCTCTGTGATTTAAAATAGCGATTGTCCTTTCAACCCCCATCCCTGTGTCAACGTTTTGCATTTTCATTTTTTCAAAGTTTCCGTTTTTATCTTTGTCGAATTCCATAAAAACATTATTCCAAATCTCCATTATTCTGAATTTGTCAACTTCTTCGTCGAATGTATCTTGAAGCACGCCTTTTTCAGGAGAAACATCATAAAAAATTTCTGTACATGGGCCACAAGGACCTGTTTGCCCTGCAGGTCCCCACCAATTATCTTTTGCGGGGAGTGGAAAAATTCGTAATTCTTCATTACCATTAATTTCTTCATTATAACCACAAACTTTTGCATTTATCCTGAATTTCTTAAACTGCTCTTTCCAGCAATTTATTGATTCTTCATCTAACGGAGAATTCTCATCACCTTTGAAAACTGTGACATAAATCCGCTTTGGATCAAGCCCAAGCCATTTTTTTGAAGTCAGGAATTCAAAACTCATTTCAATTGCACCTTGTTTGAAGTAATCTCCAAGACTCCAGTTTCCAAGCATCTCAAAAAATGTCATGTGTCTATTATCTCCTACACCCTCTATATCGATGGTTCTGATACATTTTTGATTATCTGCGATTCTCTTTCCTAAAGGATGTGGTTGCCCAAGTAAATAAGGAACAAGAGGATGCATTCCTGCTGTTGTGAACAAAATTGTCGGGTCATTCTCAGGCACAAGCGGAGCTGAAGGAATTATTCCGTGCTTTTTCTCTTTGAAAAAATCCAAATACTTTTTGATTAGCTGTTTTCGGGTTATCATTGTTAAGAGAAATAAATAGGGGTTTTTATAGATTTTTATATTGGATAAATTACTCGCGCTTCGCACTCGAGATGAAGGGAGTGGTTATAGGGAATCATAATAAGATAAATACTCCTGTAATCACTTCGGGAAGTGGAGAGTTTTATTGGATTCTTAGTTTTAACTCCAGAAGTTGCTCAAGCTAATAGAGAATCTGTAATAAGTTTTTAGGAAAGCATAATTTTTAATCAACCCTGCAAGGCATTCAGCTTATCCTGGATTTCCTGAAGCTGGCCTTCGACATTATCATCATATCGCCTTTCCTTAACAGATACTATCTTTTTCTCTTTTTTATCTGGTTTAATATCTCCGTGATGTTTTTTTAGTATGTCTGGAATTTTTAATGTTGGAAGGGTTCTTTGTAGTTTTCCTAATCCTATTTTTGTTTCTGTTATATCCTTCAATAATTTTGACTTCAAATCAAATTCTTCTTTTCGAAGTATGCTATATTGTTTTATTGTTTTTGCAATCCTAAGAAGATTCATCTGCGACGAGAGTATATCTCTTTTTGATTGAAGTGCTTCGTCATGCTCTAATTTTATATGAATTATATTCTCTTTCATTCTATCTTAGAAAAAATATCTTTGTCAACCCTCTCAATTTGGACCTTCATGTTTTTAACTTCATTTTCCCAAATTTCTAATTCTTTTTCTTCGGCCTCATTTACTTCCCGGATCTTCTTAAGCATACCTTCTATTTTTAATATTTTCTCTCTTGTTTGATTAAATATCTTTAAGCTTTCTTCAAATTTATCTATTCTTATGAAAACTGGTTCGGCACTTTTTACTTTTCTTGCAGCCTCCTCGAACTCTCTTGGTATTGGGATGTCTTTCTTTTTAGATAAAGAAATTTCTTGTGTTAGTTGTTTTTTTAAGGGGTCTGGTATTATTTTCATTTCATCTTCATCGAAATCATCTGCGTCAAAACTATCTCCACCTTCTCTTTTCCCAGTAACAGCTTCTTTTATATTATTTTGAGAAAATTTTTCCCCAAGAGAACTTATTGGAAAACTTGGTAATTGGGAAATTGGGGGTCTTGGGAAGTTTGTCCTATCTTCAAAGCCAGGTAACTTAGGAAGTTTTGGTAATTCAGGTAATCTAGGAAGCTCAGGAGCAACCTTTTTTACATCCTCTTTTTTCTTTTTGTTAAATAACCCCATTTTATTATAGTCTCTAATAATTATTTTATAATATAGAGTTTCTGGTATATATAAGATAGAATATAAGTTTAAAAACTTTTATTTTAAAACCGATTTCAAATTTCCCCCTCAAGTGTTTACATTTCATGTAACCGATTTCAATGCTTCACATTTCAAGCGTTTTTTAACAAGTTAAAAACCGATTTCAGATTTCCCTTCAAACGTTTTTCAATAAATTAAAAACCGAAAGGTATTTATTTGGGTTAATTTTAAGATTTGAATGCTGAAAAAATTTCTTAGAGAGGTGGTTGTCATTATCGTCGGTAAACAAGCAGAAGAGATAGCAGACTTGCTCAATACTAATAAACATGTTAATGAATTCATAATTGCAAAGAAGTTGAACATAACAATCAATCAGGCAAGAAATATCCTCTATAAAATTTCAGATTATGGGTTGGTTTCTTTCATAAGGAAAAAAGATAAGAAGAAAGGGTGGTATACTTATTTTTGGAAAATTGAAGTCCTCAAATCCCTTGAATTTTTGAAAAGCATTTTATTAAAAAAAATAGCTCAAATAAGCTTCCAAATAAAAAGTAGGGAGACTAAGGATTTTTACGTATGTGAGAGATGTAATTTAGAACTCAATGAAGAGAATGCTTTGTTGCAGGATTTTACTTGTAATGAGTGTGGGGCAATATTTACTATTAAGGATAATTCTAAATTTTTGAGAGATTTAAAGAGGAATTTGAATCGATTAGAGAAAGAGCTTGAATTTATTGAAGTTGAAATAGTAAAAGAGGGAGAAAAAGTTGAGAAGGGAAAGGAAAAGGTTAGAAAAAAAGATGAAAAAGAGAAAGGACAGAAAAAAGTAGAAGCTGCAGAAAAAAGAAAAATTGCGCGGGCTGTAACACTTAAAGAGTTAGGTAAGGGGGCAAAGAAGAAACCACTTCGTGGACGCTCGCCAACGCAGTCGCTTCGCATAAAGAAAGTTGTTAAAAAGACAAAGAAAGTGGTAAAGAAA
>JAHKAF010000091.1 GCA_018825865.1 Nanobdellota archaeon
ATATTCTTTTATATTTTCTGGGAGTTCAATTTCTTTTAGAATATTTCCTAAATTTATCTATCTTTCTAACATATCCTAATGAATTATCTAATTCTGTATCAGCCAATCCTAATAATTTAAAACTTGAACTGACAATAGGAGAACCACTATCTCCAGAGATTACTGGCTTACCTATACTAAAACAACCATTAGGTAATTTATCTTCACCCAGAACATTTAACCGGGAAACATATGCTTTTCTAATGTTATGTCCTTCTAAATAAGGATTTCCAATTACATAAACTTCTTCCCCATTCCTTATAGAATTAGAAGGTTTAGCAGGAAAATCAGGGAGTTTTAAATTATAAGGGAGTTCGAAAACCGCTACGTCCTCTTCATCACTCACATGTATTGGGATTAATTCTTTACCATAAAGACTAGTTTTTCTTCTTTTAACATTTAATAATATAGGTATTTGCCCAGAAGAATATTTTAAAATACTCTTGCCATTAGAAAGAATTATATGAGCCATAGTAAGATATTTTCCGTCAACTATAATGCCACAACCATCTTTCTCTCTCTCACCAAATCCTTCTATATCAGTAATTGTCCTTGCGATATGAACATGTTCAGGCAACTCATAATAAATTCTATGTTCAAGGACGTTCTTTCTTGCACAAGAAGTTTTATCTAACAAATATTCTATTCCTGCAAATGTTGAACCAAGCCAGATAGTTAATCTCCATAAAAAATCTCTCCTTGTTGTTTTCATAATTCTCTTACAACAATTAATCTTTTTAATGATTATTATCCTCAAGGATATAAAACAGGCCGGGAGGGATTCTCACGCGAGAACACGAAGTTTTCTCGCGCACTTTCCTATTTGAACATTTCATTTAAACCAATTTGTTTGAATCCTTTCAAAAAAAACAGGCCGGGAGGGATTCGAACCCCCATCAACAGGGCCGAAACCTGGTATCCTATCCATTGAACGACCGGCCTACTTCTATTAAAAAAGTAAAGTTTTTAAGTTTAAGGATTTATATAATTAAATAAAATGCACAGATTAAAGAGGCACCACAAGATAATCATCGGAAGTTTTAGTTCTATTATAATTATATTCATGATAATCAGCGGGATATTGTTGAACACAATTCTAACAAAACAAAATCTAAACTATAATAACTTGAACAACAAAATAGATGACTTAAGGACAGACACGCAAACTAAATTAAATGAATTGACAACAAATGTTCTTGAAACAAAGAACGACATAAAAAACCTCAACATACAGGTAGGTTCAATCGACGAGCAATTCAGTGAATTAGATATGGAACTCACTAAGTTAAAGGCTTCTGCAAGCGCAGACTTCTCAGGAATAATTGAAGAGGCAATCAAATCTGTAGTTACGATTAAAACAGACATAAGCCAAGGAACAGGATTCATAATTGATTCTGAAGGTTATGTAATAACAAACTACCATGTAATGCAAAATGCAAAATCCGCTGGAGTATACACTTATGAAGGAGGGACCCATTCAGTAAGATTAATCGGAAAAAACGAACAAATGGATATTGCCCTCTTGAAAATTGAAGGAAATTTTGAAGAACTCAAATTAGATAATTCCGATGAAATCCAAGTTGGAGAAAAAGTCATTGCAATAGGAAACCCTTTGGGGCTGCAATTCTCTGTTTCAGAAGGAATTGTATCAGCAATTCACAGACCAGGACCAAACGGAATAGAAGCATACATCCAGACCGACGCTGCATTAAATCCAGGAAACTCCGGTGGCCCTTTAATCAACAAACAAGGAAAAGTAATAGGAATTAACAACTTCAAAATCGGCTCAGGAGAAAATCTTGGCTTCGCACTTGAATCAAACTACATTGAAATTGTTGTCAATGAAATAGCACAGCTTGCACTTAATCAAACATTAATTTAATAAAACCTCTTTTCTTTAACAAGTATATGAAAAATAAACAAGGTATAACTGCAAAAAAAGACGGGGACTTTTCTGAATGGTTTACCCAAGTAATTCAAAAATGCGAACTTGCTGATTTGAGATACAATGTAAAAGGATTCTTGGTTTTTCAACCATGGTCTGTTCTGTCTATGGAAAAAATGTATAAACATCTAGAAAATGTTTTACAAAAAAAAGGGCACAAACCCTATTGGTTTCCAACAGTAATTCCTGAGTCAAATTTAAAAAAAGAAAGTTCTCACATTAAAGGATTTAGTCCAGAAGTATTTTGGGTTACTCATGGGGGAAACAAAAAGCTTGAGGAAAAAATGGCGTTAAGGCCGACGAGCGAGACAGCATTTTATCAAATGTTCAATCTATGGATTAGAAGTTATAATGACTTACCATTCAAGACATATCAAAGAGCTCAGGTATTCAGGCACGAGACAAAGGCAACACGTCCGTTTTTGAGAAGCAGGGAATTTCACTGGATTGAAACCCATTGTGCACATGCTTCAGAGAAAGATGCAATGAATCAAGTTCAAGAAGATATGAAGACAACAAAAGAAGTTATACATGATATTTTTGGGATTCCATTTATTTTCTTTAAGAGACCAGAATGGGACAAATTTGCAGGGGCATACAGAACCTTTGCAGCAGACGCTCTCAACCCCGACGGAAAAGTGATACAACAACCATCAACACATATAATCTCCCCTGATTTTGTAAAAGCATTCAACATAAAATTCAAGGACAAAGATGAAAAGGAAAAATTCGTCTGGACAACCTGCTACGGTCCTGCAATCTCAAGAATATTTGCGAGCGTTATAATAACTCATGGCGACGATAAAGGACTAAAATTCCCTTGGGAAATCGCACCACTCCAGATAATAATTATCCCAATAGATAAGGCTACGCACAAAAAAGCAGAAGCACTAAAAAAAGAACTTCAGAAATTTGCCTCAGTAGAGATTGATTATACTGACAAAAGACCAGGAGAGAAATTCAATCACTGGGAAATGAAAGGAGTTCCAATAAGAATAGACTTAGGACTAAAAGATTTGAAAAACAACAAGATAACTTTATACAGAAGAGATTTGGATAAAAAAATATTAATTAATGAAAAAGATTTAACAAATACCATTCAAAAAATTTCAAAAGAATTCAGTAGTAATTTAATAAAAAAGGCAG
>JAHKAF010000092.1 GCA_018825865.1 Nanobdellota archaeon
CGAGTTATTAATAGTTCATTACTCTCTACCACGAAGTCGCTCGGCTTCGCTGAAGGAAGTTGCCGATAGAAATATTCTTAAAAAAAGGCTGGCGGAATCTAAGGAACTTCATTAATAACCTCTTTTCATAACTCGACGACAAATCTAGCAATTTTCAATTCACAAAATTCATATTCAATTTTCTATCATCTAAACAATCCTCTCCTTCAACCAATCCTTTTTCTTGTAATAATAAAATGCTAAAAGTATTGCCATTAGATTTGCAGAAGGGTAAGCAATCCAGATTCCTAATTCTTTTAGTCCGAAAATTATTGCCAGAAGATAACTGAATACAAAAAGGAAGAAAGTGTGAACTAATGCCAAAAACATGGAGGTTGTTGTTTTTCCTGCTGCTTTTAGAGTTCCAATAATTGTCATTTGAAATCCAATGAATCCGAAAGAAAGAGCCATGATTCTAATGAAAAGTGTTGCCATTGAAATCAGTTCAGGTTCGTTTGGAACAAAAAATTGAGTAACTTGTTTTGCGAAGATGAATAATAAAATTCCCGCTGCAACCAAAGTAAAAAACCCGAGGTAAAGCCCTGTCTTCACAATTTTTTCTGTTCGTTTGTATTGTCTTGCGCCGAGATTGTTTCCAACTAATGAAGAGATAGAAATTGAAAGCCCGACAGCAGGAATAATTACAAACATTAAAACTCGTGTTCCGATTCCATATGCAGCAACTGCAAGTGTGCCGAAAATAGAAACCACAAAAGTCATAATTACCATTCCGAAAGCTCTTGAAGAAATCTCTATTGACGACGGGAAACCAAGTTTAAAGAGCCTTTTTGCCCATGATTTTCTTGGTTTCAAATCTTTTAATCTTAATTTAACTCCATAATTTCCTTTTACTAATATAACAACTCCAATCATTGCGGAAAGATATTGAGTAACCAGTGTCGCGAGGGCTACCCCTGGAACCCCCATTTCTGGAATGAACTTCCATCCAAACATAAATAAAGGGTCAAGAAAGAAATTGAGTATAACTGTCACAAGAACAACTATCATCGGAAACTTGACTTCCCCGACACTCCTCATAGAAGATTGAAAGATATTAAATATGAATAATGCGAAGATTGACAAAAATAAAATTTGGAGATAAGAAGTTGCCTGTTCCAAAACAAAAGCATCTTTGGTTAAAAAAGAAAGCAAAAATCCTGAGGAAAAATATCCTATTATTGAAACAATGACAGCGAAGATAGAAATAAAAACCACTGTCTGACCTGTTGCGAGAAAGACATTTTCTGAATCTTTTTTTCCATTATATTGTGCAATTAAGATTGCTCCTGCTGTTGCAAAACCTGTTGCAAAAGATGTGAGAAAAAACAAGAGAGGAAAACTCAGTGAAACTGCTGCAACAGCCTCGGTGCCGAGCCTTCCTACCCAAAAAGTATCAATCAGCTGATAAATAGTCTGAAGAAAATTTGCAAAAATTATCGGAATTGAAAGCAATAATATTGACCTTAGTACAGAACCTTTCAAAAGATTGTCCCTCTTTTTTTCCTCCATTAATTAAAAAAAGAAAATCAGTTTTTAAGATGTTTGGTGGAATTGCTTATAGAACAAAATCTTTAAATATGCCGCCTTTTTGAGAACAGGATGAGGGGATTGAAACAAACAGCACAGAAGATTCTTGGTGTTGCAAAAATAAAGATTGGTGGAAAAAATCCCTGGGATATTAAGATTAATAATGATAAAATTTATCAGAAAGTTCTTGCGCAGGGTTCGTTGGGACTTGGAGAGTCTTATATGGATGGTTGGTGGGATTGTAAAAAGCTTGATGAATTTTTTAATAAGATCATAAGAGCAGGACTTGAGAATAAAATAAATGAAAGAGGATTTTTAAGAAAGTTACTGCAAATTAAGCTGACTAATGTTCAGAATAAAAAAAGAGCTTATGAGGTTGGAAAGAAACATTATGATATTGGAAATGATTTATATAAATTAATGCTTGATAAAAGAATGGTTTATAGTTGTGGTTATTGGAAAAACGCGAAGACTCTTGACGAGGCACAGGAAGCAAAGTTGGATTTGATTTGTAAAAAAATGGGGCTGAAGCCTGGGATGAAGATTTTAGATATTGGTTGTGGATGGGGAAGTTTCCTGAAGTTTGCTGCAAAAAAATATAAAGTTAAAGGAGTGGGTATTACAATTTCTAAAGAACAAAAAAAATTAGCAGAGGAAATTTGCAAAGGGCTTCCAGTTGAAATAAGATTGCAGGATTATCGGGATGTAAATGAGAAGTTTGACAGGATTATCTCTATTGGAATGTTTGAACATGTTGGTCCTAAGAATTATAGAACTTACATGAAAGTTGTTAACAGATGTTTAAAGGATGATGGAATGTTTTTATTACATACAATTGGAGTAAATACTCCAAAGAAAGTAGGAGATAGATGGTTCAACAAGTATATTTTTCCTAATTCTGCGTTGCCTTCTCCAGGACAAATAATCAATTCCAGCGAGGGATTATTGGTTCTTGAGGACTGGCATAATTTTGGGGAAGATTATGATAAGACATTAATAGAATGGCACAGGAATTTTAATAAAAACTGGAACAAGATTAAGAAAAATTATGACGAGAGATTCAGGAGAATGTGGAATTATTATCTTTTGGCATCTGCAGGAGGATTTAGAGTAAAGAGAAACAGATTATGGCAGATAGTTTATTCCAAAAATGGAGTTGAGGGGGGATACAAACCTGTTCGGTGATTAATTCTTGATTTGTTATAATGGGCTCGGCTTCGCCTCGCTTATTGGTTGCTTCGCGTCGGGCTTTGCCACGACGCTTCGCGGAAGAAATTGTTAATGATATAAC
>JAHKAF010000093.1 GCA_018825865.1 Nanobdellota archaeon
CCCACACCAAATAATGATCTGAGGCTTCACTAGTTATTCCTTTCTTATGAATTCCGTAATCCTTGACTTCTTCAAATGCATTGTTGTTTAGAATTATTCTGTCATAAGCACAATGTGTCGAAGAAGATGTTGTGTCATCGTCGTCTGTGATTAAATAATTCCAAGTTTCGAAGTCTCCTCTGGAACCATCATCATAATTACAATCTAAATTCAAATCTCCTAAAACTATAACTTCCCCTCTGTCTTCCACAACTTCTTCCAAATAATTCATTTCGTTTTCAACGTCTTCGGGTTTTAGGTGAATATTATATACAGTTAATGATTTTCCGTTTATATCGAAGACAACTTCAATTGGCGGGCGTTCCCATCTGTCTCGGAAATCAGGATTATAATCGCTGAAGGACGTTATATTTATTCTGTTCTTGTAGATGATTCCATACTGCTCCTGATTTGATGTTCTTCCTGCCCTGCTCGACGACATACATGAATAATTCATAATCATTGAACATAATCGTGAAAAAGAAGTTCTGGAGTTGTCCCTTATCTCTTGAATAAATATTATATCATAATCGTCGATGATTGACACATAAGTTTGCATAAGGTGCATATTGCTTGCCTTAGTCGGTCCGAAAATCTGCAAGTTCCAATTTGCTATCTTTATTGTATCAGCGTCGTAATAAGTGTCGTAGATAGTATAGCCTCCTGTTAGAACTATTAGAAGAACTATTAATTTTATGAGCGAATCTAAAGATTTCTTTTTCATGATTGGGAAAAAGAGGAGAGAGTATAAAAATGTCTCGCTATAAGCGAGCGATTGAAGGATGTTTTTAATAAAAAATCTGAAGTTTTTTGTAGCGATGGGATTAGTTACTCAACTATACAAATTCTTAAAAAATAAAATGTGGTAGTTTCATCATGGAATCAGAACCTAATCTTAATTATCTTTTTGTAGCCTTTGCCGAAAAAGGAGATGTAGGAAAACCTTGTCCACCTAAGTATCACTGGATTCCAAAAGAGTTGGGTGAAGAAAGTTGGTATGAAATTAAAAAACTGCAGAAGAGGGAGGGGGAACTGACTTCTCTTGCTACGATAGTTAATATTAGAGGTTCTAAAGAGATAACAATAGATATCGGATGGTTACAATGCATTAATCGTGCTCAAGGAAGTTATTTTCTTTGGCGTAGCGCAGAAGAGGCTGTTTCTAAAAAATAAATCATTCCCCCAACCGAATCTTCACAAAATAAATAACCCCTGCAAACAAAACTCCGATTGAATCAACTGATGCATCAAAGATTGAACAATATCTTCCTGGAACAAAGAATTGGTGAATCTCGTCGGTGATTCCGTAAACTATCGCGATTATAATTCCTAAGAAAAGAAGCGAGTAACTCTTCTTTCCTTCAAGTAATGATATTAGTAAAAAAGCTCCGAGGAAGAAAAATGCAGTGAAGTGATAGATTATTGAATTTGTATTTGTTGCTATTCCGTAACCCCCTTCGAAAGCAATTGATGAAAGTGTGAAAATGATTATTGAAATTATGGTTGTTACTGCCCAAGATAATTTGTTGTGTTTTTCGAAGAAGGATATCATTTTATTTTTGATGAATTATAGAAATAGAAAGGATTTAAGAAAGTTGTGCTCGTGGGGCTCGTAGGATTAAGAGAGATTGTTAATAATATAGCTTCGCATAGTTCGTTATACTACAACCGTCAGGATTATGAGAAGTTTCTGGAGCGAAGCGGAGCAAGCCAGTGGAGTGGCGTTCTATTAATAAGAAGTCGTTCTTGTAAGATGATATGGTTTATCATTTTTTAATTTCTCTTGACCTAACATCCAAAGATGATCATTAACATGAATAGAATCAGCGTGTGCAATCTTCTTTTTTACCTTTTGTTTGATTAGTTCAACTACCCAGATGGTATTTGCTCGTAACTCTATTTCTTCCTCGCTGTCTTTTTCAATTGGTTCTTGATTATCAATTTTGTCAGCTAGGTAATCTGAATAAGAGAAAATACCTAATCTTCTCAAAACAAAAGGTAGTTTATAATCTGCACACGCAGTTAGTTCATTGATATTTTTTAACCTGCCAAATTCATGCCCATCAAAAGCTTGGACAATATCAGCTATTAAAAGTTGGGCACGTTTGTAAAAATAAACTCGTTTTCCGTTGTAAGTTGATGAGTCTTCAAAAGAAGGAAAATTCTTAATAATCAAACTCAATAATTTTTGTGAATCGCCATTTGCTTTTTTAATGAGATTAGTAAAATCGCCATCAAATTTTTCTACTAAAGCAGTTCCAATTTCTCTTAAAATATTCAATCTTTCTTCAAAAAGAGGAATTTGAACATTGCCCTCCAAGATTTTACTAAGCTCTTCTTCTTTAATCTCAGAAAGAAATTTTGCATCCAAAATGGGAATATTATTTTCAATTGCTCTTGCAACAGCACTTATCATTCCATAAGCACCATCAACTTCTTCGGAATGATAAACTATTTTCCATTTTGGGTCGCCCAAATAGGAAAAACTAATTGAGTTAAACACAAGCAAAAAATGTAATCTATCTTTCGGGTTTAACTTTTTGAGATTAAATGGCGATTCGTTTATCCAATGTTTGATATGTGTATGATCAAAGTAATCACAAAACTCATCAACTTTTTGAGAGTTTATTTTTACGTGTTGAGAATTTTCAACAACGAATTTGGCAAATTCTATGATTCTATTCATATTATAAATTAAAAAATGATGATTATTAAAAAGGTTTCTATAACGACTTCATCTTTTAGGTCACTCCACTGATTGCGTATAACATTGAGTTAAACAAAGTTTTTCCGTAGGAAAAATTTGGGAAAATTCCGTAGTCCAAAAGGGCGTGAACGAAGTGGAGGAATTTTCTGTTTAACGTATGTTGGGTTTCCGAACGAAGTGAGTGACCTCGTGAGTTTCCAATCTCCGAAAATTCTTTGATATCGTAGTTGCTGAAAATGTAGATTATTGTTGAGGGTGGTGGAAAGAGCGCGCTTCTTTGCTTCTTTCTTCCTAAGAAAGAAGTCGCCACGAAAGGCGAATATTCTTATTAATTATAGAGTGGTAAATAATAGAAAAGTTTTTAAAGGGCAATATCCCTAAATTATTATGAGAAAACATAAGGCACAAAATGTTGAAAATCATCCTACATATGAAGAGATGGATTTAAACATTAATTCCGACGAGGAATTAAATGAATCTCTAAATTATGTAAGAGAAAACGTTAATATAGAAACAGAAGAAGAGTTAGTAGAAGCTAAAAAACTCGCAAGAGTAACAGACCCAATTAGTTCTCTTGTTCGAGCAAGGGAATACGGATTAAAATATGGTGATTCTAAATTAGTAAAAAATGCCGAAGAAAGATTAGAAAAATCATTAGGCAAACTTCCAAATAGACAAGTGATTTTTTCTGGAGGATTTGAAGCAGGTTCAGATACTTTATTAAGAGATTTAGAGAAATATGATTCTCAAAGAGGAAACTCAAAAGAAAAAGAACCTATTTACCTAGTGCTTGATAAATCAATTGAATCTCATTCCTCATCAGGACATTGGCTATCACACTTTGGAGTAGGAATTGTTGGGGGCCTTTCTATGAAAGATAGAAATCCTAAAACAGGAAAATTTGATGATAACATGATTACAATGAGGAGAACATTAGATGAAAGGATAAACGAACTTTCAGGAGAATATTACCCTGAAAGAAAAAGTAAATTAGCACAAGATTTTTGGAGAGATGTTAAATCAAAAATCACAGAAGAGGATATTCATAAATATCCTTCTGGAAAAAGTGAATATGTTGGGTTAAAAGAAGGAAGAGGAATGAGTTTTTTGAAAGATTTTTTAGAAAGGAGAGGATACGAACTGAAGATAATAGATTCGTATGACAAGTTGCCACTTGCCTTAGATTCCTATGTTCACATAGGAGGGTCAATTGGATGGGCTCCTGATGAGAGAAGAATCTTAGAAAAGATTACAGCATTTGATATTGGAAAACTTGAACAAAAAAATTAATTATCGGCGAAGCCGACTATTTGTTTTATCTTTGATAAAACCGCGCGCTCTTTCTTGGGGGTTAGGTAGACAATTTTAGTTTTTTATTTTCAGCAATTTCGTTTAATCAGCGATGTTATGCGACAATTTTAATTTCGCATTGGAGCGTTAAACGAAGATATCAAAATCAGAATTTTTGGTTTACCGACGCTGAGGAGGAGATTGGAAATTGAAATGAACATGTTGGATGCTCGTCAACATAGTTACTTCACATAATACATTGAGCAACCTAACCTGTTATTTTTGATTATTACTCTTTATCTCAAACCGAAGGCGAGCTATTTCATCATTTCCCAACATCCCCTGTTTTTTTCCATTGAATATAATTCTTCTCAAGAATGTCGATGATTTGTTTGCGTTGGTCTGCTGTTCCTAAACCTTTCCAATCAAGAAGTGCAAAATCAACTTCTTCTTCTGTTTTGTCTATTGCTTCTTTTATCCAGTTCTCGTCGAGAGGAAAAGCGTATTGGGGAATGACGTGGGAAATTGCGACATTTGATTTCAGTTGGATCTTGTTGAAGTTCGGGCAGTAATGTGGGCCCCCTATTCCAATTGCGACTTCGTTGTAAGGATTCTCGTTGAACTCTTGGATTATATCTCTAATTGTTTTAGCGACGACAAACCCTGCTCGCCTGTCAGTCCACTCGAACTCTGTGGAGCCAATTTCTATGAAGATGCAGGGTTTATTGATTAAAGGTCCGTGGTGAGTGCATTCTAAAGTTACTTTGTAATTTTTCAAGTTGTGCTCGTCTCTATTTGCATTTAATTTTTCAAATATTTGTTTTTGGAACAACGCCGAGGTAGGGCAGACTTTTCCTGCTTCTCCGCCAAAATCGTTTGTCCGCCAGTTCCCAGGTGCATGAACAGAAAGTGTCTTTTCCTTTTTCTCTGATTCGTGCTTTGACGCGAAAATCACAAAATCATAATTATTTATTTTATCCAAATCAAGATTTCTCGTATAAATTATCTCCCCACCTACAAGATAAAAATCAAAATTCGGCTTGTCCCCCATCGACGACAATAGAGGATTCTGCCTGAACTGCGACAACTGAGTCGTAATATTTGCCCCTGCCTTGTCATTCTTGTTTGCTATGATTAAGTATTTTTTGTATGTCATGATTTAAAGAGAGAATAAGATTATAAAAAGATTTTGAATGGATAAAAAAATTAAAGATGTTTAGCCATTGCTTGGAGAATTTCATAAGCCGCCTTTCTTCTGTCTTTAGCAGTGGTTATTGCTCCTCCAATAACTAATATTGAACTAGTGCAATCTTGAACAGCCTTATCAGGAGTATATAATTGTTTTTGACCTTCTCTTCGCACTCCTGCCCATTTAATTCCAGGAGTAACGTAAAGAAAATCAGAGCCAAACTCTTTTTCTAATGCTCCTGCTTTACTTGCGGGGCAAACAACCCCATCAAGACCCCAATCTCTTGCAAGTTCAGTTCTTCTTCGTACTAAATCATCATATTTTGTAAATATCCCTTCTTCCTCCAAATCGCTATTAGATATACTTGTTAAAACAGTAACTCCAATAACTTTTGGTCTTCCCAATATTAGATAATTTTCCTGAGCTCCTTTTTCAGCTCCTTCAACAGCTTTCTCGCACATTAATTTTCCACTCTCCCCAATATGAATATTAAACATATAAACTCCGGGAACAGAACAAGCCTTACTAGCTTCGTAAACTGTATTAGGAGTGTCATGTAATTTTAAGTCGAGAAAAGTGTTCCCTCCTCGTTTATATATTTCATTTACTATCGGAACTCCTTCATTGCATGCAGCAGTATGTAATTGTTTTCCGACTTTGAAGATTCCAACATAATCTGATAATTCACTTGAAAGATTAACTGCTTCTCTCACAGTAGGCACATCCAATGCTAAACAAACTCTATTTCCTGCCTGTTGTTCTTTTGATGTTAGTTCTATCATTTTATTTCTTTACTCTTGGAAAGCCATGTTTTTCTCCCCACTTAAATGGGTCTGCTCTCCATTCGTTTAACATCTCTAATTGAGTTCTACTAATGTATTTTGTTTCTTTTGCAACCTCCAATAAAGTATCATATGTTAAAAGAGAGCTTACTTTACAAAGATACATTAACTTATGACCTTTTTCATCATAAGGGTCTTTTCCTCTAAATATATTCTCTGTAACATCTAAGCCATAATTAAAAATAGATATACAATTGTTACAATTCCCGTTAGCGCTTCTTATCCCTTGAACCGCTCTCGCCGAACTACCTCCTGTAGAAATCAAATCTTCTATTAAAACCACTTTTCTTTCTTGCAAATCTGATTCTGCATCAATCCCTTCTATCTGGTTTCTTAACCCATGATCTTTTGGTTTATCTCTAACATAAATCAGGGGTGCTGGGGGATTCAAAGAGTCTGCCAACGTTGTTGCAGGAGAAATCCCTGCAGTAGATGTTCCCGCAATTACATCGTAAGAAATTCCTTCAGATTCGAGAAGATTTCTAAAACCCTCTGCAATTAATGCTCTATGGTTTGGGTGGAAAAGAAACATTCTATTATCATTGTAGATTGGCATTCTATATCCAGAAGCCCATTCAAAAGGGTCATTAGGTCTTAATTTGATGGCATTTATTTCTAAACCTGCTTTTGCAATCATTCTGTCATAATTCATATCGGGTAAAACAGAATTTAATTTTTAAAGTTATATGTTTTAAAACATATATTTAAAGCCGAAACATTTAAATAGCATACATATGTATACATTAGCATACTAAACTGGGGAAGTCTCAGATGGAAACGACAATACGTTTGAATATCAATACAAAGCAAGAACTTGATAGTTTCAAACAATACAAAAATGAAAGTTATAATGAATTAATTAGGAAACTAATTTACATTGCGAAGCTGTGCGAAAATGAGCCAAAATTATCTCAAAAGACAATCAAAGAGATTAAAGAAGCGAGAGAAAGGATTAAAAAAGGAGAGTTCTATACAGAAGAAGAGGCGAAGAAGATTCTTGGATTATAAAATGTACGAGTTAATCTTTGAAAAGAGGGCTCTTCAAGATTTGAATAAACTTAGTGAATCTATAAAGGAAAGAATTTGGAACAAGTTACAACAATGTAAGGAAAATCCTTTTAGGTACTTGAAACCCCTTATTCAAATAAAAGGATTTAAATTAAGGGTAGGAGATTACAGAGTTATTATAGACATCAAAGAGAAAATAAAAATCTTACAGATATTAAAAGTTGGGCATCGTAAAAATATTTATCATAAATAAAATGCAACAAACACTCTCTCTTTTAATCGGAATCCTTGTTCTCTTTTTAGGAATTCCCCTCGGGAGTTATCTTGCCAAGACTACAAAAGATGAATTAGAGTCTGGGCAGAAATGGTTTAAACTAATTATTGCTGTGAGCTTGGTTGGAGGGTTTGCAGGATTAATCCTCAGCGACGATGTTTTGATGTTTAGTCTGTTTTTTATTGCGATTGTGACAAGTCGGAGTTTGCGGTAAAGTGCCAGTTATGAAAGTCACAAATATCCTGCAAAAGATTTCATGCGTTGAGGAGGACGACTGCCTGCTCCTGTGACTAGTTTGAGGAATTAGGTTGTTCAGACAGAATTTATTATCTTCTCTTCCACCAAATAACTCCAACAATCAAAACATAATCATAAACAATACAAAAATTCCAACTATCAATCCTCTTTTTACCATACCTTACTAACAATCAAACATTTTTAAAATTACCCTTGTCTCTTACCAACCTGTAAGCGATATAATATCAAACCTCCGAAAAGTTTATAACTTCCATATACCTCTGATTATCATAACTACCCCAGGATTGACTTGTGCAACCCTGGGCATTTTATTTTAGTTAATTTTATTAATGGGGCTATTTTTAATATTTAATGAGTAATAGGGAAAGAGTTATTGTTTTTATCGACGGAAATAATTGCTATCATAATTTGAAAAGAATGTTCAAAAATAGAAGATTGATGGATTTTAATTTTGATAGACTTACTAGAGAGCTTACAGGGAAGAGGAAGCTTGAGAGAATATATTACTATACTTGCTTCTTTTGATAGGACGAAAGATAAAAAGACGTATATGAAACAACAGAAATTCTTTGATAAACTTAGAAAAATTCCAAATCTCAAGTTAGTTCTTTGTAGAATGATAAAGGTAAAGATTGATGGAAAAATAATCTATCAAGTAAAAGAAGACTACATTCGTCTTGCTGTGGACATGGTTGAAGGAGCGGCAGATGATGTTTATGATACTGCAATTTTAATCTCCACAGATGGAGACTTTGTCCCTGTAATTCAAGCAGTAAACAAAAAAGGAAAGGGGGTTGAGAATGTTGGTTTTGAGAAGCAATTTTCTTACCATTTGAAACAAGAATGCGACAAATTTATAAGGTTAAATAAAGAATTCTTGGAGAGGTGTTTTGATTGATAAGATGCACCGAATATTAAGGAGGGTTGGAGGACTAGAAAAAGAGGAGTTATATAAGATAATCTTAAATAGATATTCAAAAGTTTGCGGAGATCATGGGAAGGAGGTTTTTGAGGAAAAAGTTCTTCCAGCAGCATATAAAGTCTTTGAGGGTGAACCTTCTCGATTAATCTTAGAGTTATTTAGAGTCATACAAAATGCAAGAGAGTATAAAGTAAGTAAAATAGAAAATTATTTGTCGAAAGTTATCTTAGAATTTAATAGAGGACATATGGCTCCTCGCTGATGCTTGTCGATAGTTAACTCACAATCGATTTCATCAGATTGCTCGCTTAGAAGAAATTATTAACGAAATAACCCCTTAATATATTTGGCTCAAAATTATTCTTGTTATCAACTAC
>JAHKAF010000094.1 GCA_018825865.1 Nanobdellota archaeon
CTGGCTATTGGAAGTTCGATGGTCCTGTTTCTGCGTCAACAACCACAACAATTTTTCAATCTTATAGAAAATCTGATAATGCCTTAGCATGGACAGGAAATTTGCAATGCGGATACAATGCTGGCACAGGTGCGGCGGGTATTAATTGCTATACTGTTTTAGATAACAATCCTAAAGGAGGGTCTGGTTGTGATATTAATATGGGTTTGCAATCTAATGGGGGGTGGCATCATTTTTTCATGTCTCAATACAACGAAGACACATATATGTATATCTGCAATGGTGCTCAGCATACTTCAAATGATAGATTTAGTCAAAGATTTTGGGTGAGAGAAAGTTCATAAATAAAAATGGCGGAACAAATAAATCAAACTAGTTCAGTAAATCAATCTACAGAAGACATATCTGGAGATAAACCTAAATGGTTAATTTGGGTTTTAATTGTTGTTGGAATTATAGCAATAGGTTTTGTAATTTATTTATTCGTTTTTGGTAAGGATACTGCTTCTGTTAAAGGTGTTCAAGAAGCTGGGGTTGGTTTAGAGGAAGGTGTTGCTGGTGACGAAGCACCAACATCTGATTTAGGAGAAACTGCTCCTGAACAAATTGACGTTGCTCCAGTAGATGAAGAATTTGTTGATCCCACAGGTTTACTTTAAATTTTTAGATTTCTTTATTTATCCAATCCCACTTAGTTTCAATTCTTTCTGGATTGAAGGATTTTATTATGAGAATTTTACTATTAATTTTGTAATCATCTTTTGGATTAAAATAAACTCCCTCGACAAATTCTTTAGACCCAACTTGGTCTTAGACATAATACCAATAAAATGGGTTTTCCAAAAGACTGTTCCGACGCTGAGATAATATGGGTTGAATAGAAAATTCAAATGTGAATAATGAATTGGGGCTTTGGGCCCTCGAGAAGTCATTATGATTACCCACAAATTGAAAATGCAAAGGTCAGAAAAGGGATTAATTGTAGTTAAATTGAAGAACAACAAATTTAAAAACATAGATTTACTTAATAAAACATGGTGATAAAAAAGACCAAAGGAGTATCCCCGGTTATTGCGACGGTTTTACTAATCGCAATGGTCATCGCAAGTGGGGTTGTTGTTTTTATCTGGTTCAACCAAATGACCCAAAAATCCATAACTAAATTCGGTGGAACAAATGTCGAGCTTGTTTGTGATGAAGTGAAATTTGATGCAAGTTTTTCAGGAGGAATCTTATCTCTTTCTAACATCGGTAATGTTCCTATCTTTGGAATGAAAGTTAAGATTTCTGATGCTGGAAGTTATCAGACAAAAGATTTAAAAGATTTATCTGAAGATTGGCCTGCAACAGGATTAAACCAAGGAGGAGTCTTCTCAGGAAACATTGCTGGACAAGTTACAGAGGGAAGCATAGTTATAACACCTGTTTTAATGGGAACCTCAGATAAAGGAAAAAGAACTTTTGTATGTGATGAAAAAAGGTATGGATATGAATTACTTGTGTAAAATGGGTAACCAATTTTTGAACAAAAGAGGTGTTTCTGGAGTTATTACCGTCGTTATATTGATAGGGTTGGTCATGGCGACGACTGTAATTGTTTGGACAGTTGTTAACAGTTTAGTATCAGACCGTCTTGGAGATGCTGAAGCTTGTTTTGGGAATTTTGAAAAAGTTACTCTTAATAATAGATATACTTGTTACAATTCCAGTTCAAGTAAAACCATGTTCTCAATAAACATTGGGGATATTGACGTCGATGGCGTGGTGGTTTCAATTTCAAGTGAGGGGACTACAAAAGGATATACAATAACAGATACAAACTCAACAATCTCTGGCTTAACTGATTATTTTGGAGGGGCGTCTATAATCATTCCAGGAAAAAATTCAGGTTTAACTTATATTGCTACTGAATATCCAAACAAACCAGATTCAATTAATATAAGGCCTGTAATAAATGGTAAGCAATGTGAAGTTTCAGACTCTATAATTGAAATTGATAGTTGCCGTTAACCATTTTCAAACAATCTTTTTTCAGTTCTAAAAAATTTCAAACGTCCCCATGCAAACAAAATATAAACATTAATCATTTAGAAAACAACAACAGTTGTTTTTGTCTCAGAAACTCCAAGACACACATTCGCGTGCAGAACGATTAAGCTGGTTCCTGATTTAAACATTAATTATTTAAATCAATCTTGGCATAATTAGGTATACAAAAGAGGTAAAATGTTTAAAAAAAGAAAAGGACAAATCTGGATTGAAACTGTAATTTATACTTTAATCGCTTTTACCATGATTGGGTTAGTTCTTACATTTGTCAAACCAGAAATAGAAAAGCTTCAAGACCAAGCAATTATTGAACAATCTATAGAAGTTCTTGAAGAAATAAATAATATATTCAAAGAGATAAACATTGCAGGCACAGGAAACCAAAGATTAATAGAATTGGGGATAAAAAAAGGAGTCCTGAAAATTGATGGCGCGGATGATAAACTCATTTTTGAAATAGAAAGTTTATATGAATATAGTGAACCAAAAGTGAATTATACTAAAAGAGATTTGGTGGCATACACTGAAAAAAAAGGGAAGTTTAATCTAATAACTTTTACCAGAGACTATGACGAGGAGTATGATATAAAATTTAATGATGAAGATTTATTAAAAACAATAACTAAATCTCCTTCTCCTTACAAATTACTCATTTCCCATAAAGGAAAAATTGCAAATAAAACTATAATTAATTTAGGAGTCAATTAAAATGATTGCGGAAGGAATCCAAGATTATCCAAAAGTTGCGATAGATTTTTCCCCGGAAATTCCCCCTCTAAAAAAGATACGCGAAAAAACAAAAATTGATATTAGATACTCTTTAATTTCTCCATTTGCTTTTGCACATATTTATTGGGACCCAGAAAGTTATGAAGTGGTTTATGAGATTGAGGAGCCGTTTCTTGATGAAGACGAGCTGCAAAAAAAAGAGCAGATAATAGATGCTATGAGGGCGATGATTAGTTTTGATAACATAATTGAAAAAGACCAGAATTCTCTTTTAGACTATATTGATCAGAGACTTAAAATTATCGCGCTTGAACTGGGAATAGAAATATCTTATGAGAGTTATAAAAAAATATATTATTATCTCTGCAGAGATTTCATAGGGTTTAATGAAACAGAGCCTTTGTTGAGGGACTATTATGTGGAGGATATTGAATGCAATGGTTCAAATACCCCTGTTTATATTATTCATCGAATGTATAGGAATTTAAGAACAAACCTTAACTTCAGAGATGCTAATAAACTTGAAGGATTTGTTGAGAAACTTGCCCAGAGATGTGGAAAGTATATTTCCTATGCGAAACCGATTCTCGACGGAAGTCTGCCTGACGGGAGCAGAGTAAATGCGACATATACAAAAGATATAACGAGTAGGGGGCCGACTTTCACAATAAGAAAATTCACCAAGACACCATGGACTCCTGCGCAATTAATTTTATTTAATTCATTAAGTCCGGAAATGCTGGCTTACCTCTGGGTGATAGTTCAGTATAAAATGAACATCTTAATTGCAGGTGGAACTTCTTCAGGTAAAACCACTCTGCTTAATGCGCTTGCTTTTTTTATCTCTCCTGAAGCAAGAGTTGTAAGTATTGAAGATACCAGGGAGATAAATCTCCCTCGGGAAAATTGGCTTCCGAGCGTAGTTAGAACAGCGACAGGTTTTCAAAAGGCTGACGAAATTGATTTGTTTACTTTATTGAGAAGTTCATTCAGGCAAAATCCAGATTATGTAATTGTGGGAGAAGTAAGGGGTAAGGAAGCTTATGTGTTATTTCAGGGAATGGCGTCGGGACATTCGTCAATCAGTACAATACACGCAGATTCGGTAAATACAGTTATTAAAAGACTGGAAACGCCTCCAATAGAACTTTCTCCAAACCTTCTAAATGTTCTTGATTGTGTATGTGTAATGACGCATGCAATTGTGGCGAAAGAAGAAACAAGAAAATTAAAAGAAATTGTAGAAATAATAAACGTGACTAATGAAGGAGTTGCAATCACAAATACCCCTTTTGTATGGAATCCCGTGGATGATAAATTTTACTTCAAGAAAAACAGTAAGATATTTGAGAAGATTTCAAAAAGATATGGTATACGGATTGAAGAGCTTGATTTAGAATTTAGAAGGAGAGTCCAGATAATTTATCAATTATTCCAAAGAGGTATTTTTGGTTTTGAGGAAGTTCAGCAGGTTATTAGCCATTATTACAAAAAACCAGAAGAGATTTTGAGAAAGTTCGGAATTGAGTGATTTAACAAAATCTTTAATAACAACAATTCTTTTGTTTATTTATGAGGAAAGAACAGGAGTCTCCTTGAATTTGGAAATCTTGTTGTATTTTTCAATTATGAGGTATTGGATAAAATGAAAAAAGAGGATATATCATTTCTTAAACAGATGGCTGAAGCTTCTGAAGAAGCAATATTAAATCTTGAAGAATCTTATGTTAAGAAAGATTACGAGAATTTTGATAGGGCAAAAAAAATAATATTAGAAATTCAAAATAAAATTTCAGAGGTGGCCAAATGAAAGAAGGGGAAAATTTTATAGAAGCATTAAAAAAGAACTTTTCAAAAATTAAAAAGATAACTCAGGAGATTTCGTCGCTTTCAGAGAATATAGAAAAAATGCCTAACCAGGATGAAAAAAAATTTATCTCTTCCCAGATAAATTCCTTGAAAATTTCTTTAAGAGAAGCCAATGAGAGAACTCTGGAAATATTGGATAAAGTTTATCTTGCAAAACCTTTAAAACCTGAACCCCAAAAGGTGCTTCTCAAAAAAGATTTGAAGGAAGCGGCTTCTTCAGGACATAAATCTTCTTCTAAAATCTTAAAATCCCTAAGAAGGGAAATTCCAGAACTAGAAAGAAAGACAATTAAACGGCTTAAAGAAAGGGGTGAGGAAATCAAGCTAGAGAAGGTGAGAAAAGCAAGCAGATATGTTTGGATATCAAATAAAGTTTTTTCAAGATTTTCGATGTCTATTGTAAATAATAAAATCTTCAGAAATTTAAAGAGAGATTTGATAAAGGCTAA
>JAHKAF010000095.1 GCA_018825865.1 Nanobdellota archaeon
CATTATTCTTTTTTAATATTTTCACAATTTTCTTTTTTATTTGTTCAATATTTTTCATAATTAAATTAAGAATTGTTTCTTTATAATATTTTCTTTTTAATCAAAACAAAAAACCCAACCAAAAACAAAATTAAAACTTTTCCCATCTCTCTCTCGGCGCGCCCAAAAACCTCGTCCCAAATCCCCCTCGCTGATTAGAACTATTTCCACATCTTTTATTCATAGAATGAACAACAAATTCAATTATTTAAATTATTCTATGTTAAATCTTCCTTCAAAACAAAACCCCAAAATTCATTCCACAAAACCAGACATATAACAACATAATAAAACTAATCAAAAAAACAGGCACAAACGGAATCCCCTGCCTGATTACAATCCATTTCTTATTTCTTTGAATTAACTTAATATCTTCCTTACTCAAACCACCCCAACTTTTCTTAATCAATTTTCTTCCAGCCTTAACATCCCTATACAACCAATCTCCTTCTGTCAAATCACCCACGCCCACTTTCTTAACCATACAAACCTCGTCGACAGACTTAGCATAAAGATAAAAATAAGGCAAAATAAAAGCCAAAATACCAAAATAAAAAGCCAAAAACTCAACAAATCCAAATAGCATTAAAACCAAACCTAAAGTCATTGAAAAATAAATTAATTTCTTATTCTTAATTATCTGTGCATCAAACTCTTTTTTAAAACTCCTAAAATTTATTGCTCCCAAAACCAAACTCCAAATTAACCCATAAAAAGCCCCAACAAAAAAGAAGAAAAGTAAAAACCAGAGAAAAATATTCAGATTATCAAAAAACTTTCAGAAAACGGAAGCACAGCACCCATAGCAATCATCAGCTTTGCATCCCCCCCTGCAAACATCCGTCCATAATACAGCAAATTTCCAAGGACAAAGAATATGCCCAACCCGATTAAACCCTGATAAAAAAATGAAAATCCTCCTCGATAAAACAAACTATAAAAAAACCTAAACCCAAGCGCAAAAATAATCAAAGAAAAATTAAGCCAATTCGCAACTTCCTTATTCTTTAAATCTTGCACACTCGCAAAGATAATCCACACAAACCCAAGCACAATTAAAAATATCACTCCGTACATGATTTGATAAATTAAAAATTCTTTATAAATTTACTCTCATCTTATCCACAAAAGAAACTATTAATAAAAATTCTAAAAACTGCGGCCAGTAATTAACTATGTTTTCTATTATAACCCATTAATCTGCAAACTTGTGAGCAGTATATAATCAATCACTTTTTCACAGAAATCTCCATACTTCTCTGCCTTCCGCCTTTCTTATAAGGATGTTTCTTTTTATCCCTTTTTTTATCCTTCCGTTTATTCCGTCTTTCAGAATCTCCATTAGCCATAATTAAATTAAGAAATAAGGATTTAAATAATTAATTAACTTTTATCAATAACACAGGCAGTTGTTTGTTTGTTAAGATTAGTTGCATCAGTGACGTCGTATCTGTTATCAAAATCCGCTGTAGGAGTTTTATAAGTTCCTGTACAAGTCCCAGGATTTGTGCCTGCCCCTGGAGTCCACTTACACCAATCTCCATTAAGGATATCCAAAGTTTTACATTCCGACTCTTTCCCATTAAATTCAGTGCATGATTTTATTGTAAGCGAGCCCATTTTCATTCCCGAATTCCCTTCAATACTCAACCCCTCACATTCACAAACTCCGCACTTTTCAACCCCATATTTTTTAAATTCAGGAACAATAGATAAAACCGCACAACTTGTCTTAATCTTGTTTCCTTCTCCGTCTTTAAGCTCCCGCTCCATAGAACAATAATCATAAATACTCTCTGTTGTGCAAGCATTAGTACATGCTTTCGCAATTATATCGACGTTGTTTGTCTTGAGAAAAGGAAAGATTGTTCCCCAGCCCATTGAGAATCCAGCGATAAGAAGAACCAAAACTGCAACCCCAAGCACAATCATTATAATAGCATTAACACTCAACCCTTGCCCCTTTTTATTACTTAACATGATAAACATAAGATTATTTTGTTTATAAAAGTTTTTATTTCAATGGAACCACATACTTAATCAAAACATTCTCTCCTTTTTTCTCAATAATCAAATTCGTGCCATTAATTTCAGCTCCAATTTTCTCTACTGATTTGTCCATATCATAAAATTGCTTATAAAAATAAAACTTCTCTAAATCAGCATGAGTATCCTCAAATAATTCAACCCCAAGATTGCTTTTGTCAGAAACTTTAGAAAAAGTTATAAAGCTGAAAATCGCAAGACTACAAATTGCAACAACTCCAATTACCAAGACCACTACCGGAATATCCCCTCGACGATTCATTTTCTTCCCAAACATAATAAAATATTCTGCTGATTATTTAATTTAATTCTTGATTCAACATCACATTCAGCAATAAATGCCTCCTCTAAAACATAAACATCCTTATTATTAGCGAGATACAAATCAGCTTCTCCGTGATAATCACCTTCATAAAGCTCCTCAATAACTTTCTTAGAATCTCCAAGCTTCTCCCCCCCTCTTAATTTTGTATAAAGAGCTCCATCCTCCCCCGAAGACAAATAATTAATCAAAGATTTTGTCGCAAGCAAATCAGCTTTTCTATTTGACTTAAACTCCTTTGAACTTTTAATTGGGCTTAATGTCGCAGCAAAAACCGAAACCCCTAGAATGACAATTATAACTATAGTCGCAACTACCCAAGTCATGGTTTCTCCAATTTGACCTTTTTTTGATTTTTGGCAGAATGGTGCTACTAAAAATCTTGAATTTTTTGCTTCCAAAATTTGACCTCGCTGACTTTTCATTTTACATTATTCACCACAACTTTAATTTCCACAATCTCGCCTCCTAAAACATATAACTTCCTTTCAACACACTTAGGAAGTTTATTTCCCTTCTTATCACAAAATTCATTAAGATTCATATTCCCTTTTGCAATCTCTAAATCCCCCACCTCCACATAATACTTATTCTCTTTCCCAAGATTAATATGGCACTCTTCCAAAAAATTATCATTATTAACACCTGTTCTTAATTTATTATCTTTAGTAATACAATCTGCAATTTGATTTATCATCGCGCTTGCCTCTGCCTCGCGAACATCATAAGGAGTTCCATAAAAAACCACAACCATATAAACAACTGCCGCAGCCACGATAAACAATATCGCAAACCAATACACAGAAATTATTTTATCTGTTCCCCGACGATTCATTTATATTTCACCACCTTAAATTTAAACTCATCCTGCGTCGGATAAAAATAAAGCACATCCAAATCAACATCATTAAAAAACGAATATGAATAGCCCCCTTTCTCATGCAGTTTAACAGTCACCACATTGTCCTGAATAGAAACAATCTTCTCTTCCCATTTTTTCTTTTTGGCAATCTCCATAGCCTCAGACATATTCAGTGCAACTTCCATCCCTGGCTTTGCAGAATCAATCATCAATGCTATCTGTTTTGCATATTTCTCCTCGAGAAAAGAAACATCACTCGCCTTAGAAAAAAGAAACAAAATCAAGATTGTAAGAAAAACCAGATTAAGAACAATAAAAATTATGTTTTCTGTTAAAATGTTTGCTTTTTTATTTTTCATTTTAAGCACTTGTGATATCAAAGACCCTGCAATCTGTTTGATTAGTTATTTCATCTGACTTGACAAAATAAGGATTAATATAATATCCCAGTTTCATCCCTGTCACAATCACATACTTGTCTTTTGTTGAAATCTCCCCTTTAACAACGTCCAACTTAGTATTAGTTATTTTTGCTTTAACATAATCTATATTCGGTGCATCATAAAGATAAGTCAAATAAGTCTGAGTTTTATCTTTTTTAGTTTTAAGAAGATAGTCATAAAATTCACTATAAGTTATCTTCTCTACTTTTATATCGTCGCTGAATTTCACCATCGAACAAATCGCGCAATGATAATCATCATCCCAAAGAAGCATTTGTTGGTATTTATCTAATGTCCCACCATAATCAACTTTTCCTTCTCCAAACATCCACCAGCAGCCAGACATTTCATCTGCAATTGCTTTCATAATCTGCGTCTTATTATCCTTATCAACTTCTATCGTCGCTGTAGGATTAAACCCCATACATTTGCCCCCTCCTGAAATACAAACATAATCTGTCCTGCAATCCAATTCTCCTGCAAGATTTTTCGACTTCGCCTTTAGCATAACTGAATTGTGGCAAATCTCTTTGTTAGTTGTCTCTCCTAAATTCAATCTGAAAATCAAAATCAAAATAATAGCAAAACTCACAATTAAAACAATCAGTCCAACTATCTGTTGTGTTGTCAATTCTGCTTTATGATTTTTTTCTAAAAAATCATAGTGAAAAATCTTTGATTTTACTCTCTTAAATTTCATCACCCTAACACCCCCACACTTTTAAGCATAAAATAAATCCCTGCCAAAGCAACCCCAAAAAACACAATCCAAATTAAATATTTTATTAAGTCATCCAAATTCATTGTGTAATTTTCCCGTCCTGAATTTTTAATTTAACTGAAGGTTTTTTTATTTGGACATCCTCAACAAGCTCAAATTTGCTCTGTAAACAAACACCATATGAAGAACATTCCTCAATTGGGCCCTTACGCGATTTTTCCGGGCAAGCACAAAGACATTTTACCCACCCAAGATTAGAACAGGAATTTGGCAAATCATATGCAACCCAAGAATAAAGCCACCATCCCAACGGATTATAAATTTCAACTTCTGTTGCTCCTGCTTCAGCCTCGCTAATTAAATGCTCCAACGAAGCTTTTGCCAACTCTAATTTTTTATTCGTGCTATAAGACGCGTAAAGTGAAACCAAAAAATAAATCAAAAAACTAATCGTGATTAAAGCGATAACTATCTTCAAAATTTCTTCAGCCAGCAAAAACCCTCGACGATTTTTCATATTAACCTCAAAACCAATTTACCTGTGTCTCCTCCAGGAAGATTCCTGAAAAAATCAATAACATAATCTTTAAAGAAAAACCCCAGCCCACCGACTACAACCACTAGCACCAGCACCCCAATAATTATCTTAATTAATTGTTCTATTGTTAGTTCCATATTTAACTTCCAAATAAATTTTTAATTTGATCGACTAATGAAAATCCCTTCCCCTTCAGCACAAAAATCGCAATTAGCAATATCACAAGAACTGCAACAGCAATCAAAAGCCATGGAAGATATTCTGAAATAATTCCTCTTTTGTTCAATCTCTCTAACATAAATTAAAAAGAGAAGGGGAATTAATAAACTTAACTAATTAAAAACCAAACATCCTCTTTTTCTTTTTATACCAAACACCCACAGCAATCACTAAAGCAACAACCAAACACATAACAACCCACAACCATAAATTAGATTCTTCTTCTATAATTTCATCTTCTTTATCTTCTATAACTTCTCCCTCTGTCTTGACAGGAGATTCTTCCCCCTCGCTGAAAGCTTCACTAATTTTCTGAACAAGCAAATCAGCTAAACCCCCGCTAATTGAATTCAGCTTAACATAAACATCATAAATTAAATCGCCATCAACATCAACCTTAACATCCTGCCCAATATTTAATTTAATCTGAATCGGCTCGCTTGAAATTTCAATAGTTACAGAAGTCTGAGTTATTTCCCTCACACCAACATAATGATACTCATTATTGACAGGAACTCTTATTCTGCTTTTTACAGCCATCTGTTTTGTAAGCCCTTTTTCAAATTCACCTTCAGAAACTACATATGTTCCTGCACTCCAGAATGAATTTGATGAATCCCCTCTAGAATTCCCACCATTTACACTTGATGAAACAGTGTAAGTTGTCGACGCTGAACCAGAATTTCCCGCATCATCTGTTGCAGTACATGATGTTGTGAATGTTCCTGTTGAAGAAGTTGAGGGATTTATGGTATATGAAACATCTGGGCTTGAATCGAGATTGTCTGTTGCAGAGCACGAACATACTATTACTTCACTAACGCCAACAGGATTTGGTAAGCAGGAGATAGAGGGTACTGGGGCCGTGTTGTCTACCTGAGCTTCAAAAGTCAGAGTAGAATATCCTTCGTTATAATTAAAATTAATATAGCCTGAAGAATTTGCATTAAAGGTGTTCCAGTAACTGCTGTTTTTATTTATTACAACTTTGTCTCCTGATGAAAAATTGCCTATTGTATGATTTACACTGGCAGTTGAATTAGAGCAAGTTTCATTCCATTGTTTGTAACTGTCTGTAAAATTAAAGATTGTAATATTTAACGAGCCAGATGAAGCATTGGCAAAAAACGTGTTGTTATCTAATTTTATGTATGTTGAGTAAACTTCGACTAAATCAAAACTTAAATTATTGCCCATGATAAAAGTTGTGTTCGTTGCTGATGGTTTGAATTGTGTGTCTTTTTGAATTGTGATTGCAGAAATAAAAGGAAGAACTAAAAAAAGAAATCCAATAAAAAAATAATATTTAACTTTCATTTTTATGAGCAAGAAAATGCTCCTGCATCATTTACCCCACAAGTCCAAGCAGCCCCATCTGGGCTGTATAAAGTTATATTTGATTGTCCTGAACTATTTCCAACAATTAAATTAGAAGTTATATTTACTCCTCCGATGACATTTAACTTATGCGATGGAGAAGTTGTGCCGATTCCGACGTTGCCCAAAACAGAAAGGTTACCTGCAAAGCCCCCATCACCAGCACTAAACAAACCCCCTCCACCAACTATAATATTTCCCCTAACATCTAAACCATTGTTTACAGTCAAATCATTTCTAAAATTACCCCCACCAGCTTCAAAGCTTCCAACTTCAAAGTGTTGTATATATGCCCCTCCCATATCAAATATCTGTAAAGTATTACTTACTTTATTCGTTACATAAAGATAGCGCCCCTGAACATAGCAATATCGAGGCGCCACGTCCGTGCCTACGGACCCTGCAGAAGATGGAGACATAGGGTTAGAAACATCAATAACTTCTACAGTCTCTGAGGTCTCGGCGGTCACATAGGCATAATACCCCCGAACCTCAACCCATTGCGGGTCGGTCCCAGCGGCTATAGAAGTCACCACCGAAGGAGTAGTAGGGTCTGAGATATTTATAATTTGAAGAGTATTGGGGGTTTCAAGAACCACATAAGCATAACTCCCTTGGACATACACGGACCGAGGGGCAGTATTAACCCCTGTGCTGACAGAACCAATCTCTGAAGGAGAAGAGGGATTTGATATATCAAAAACCACTAACTCATCTGCAGCCATATTAGGTATATAGGCATAGCGACCTTGGACGTAGACTTGGGTTGGATCTCCCCCTCCAGTTCCAACACTGCCCACTATTACGGGTGCTGAAGGATTAGAAATACTTATAACATAAAGGATATTGTTATTATTATCCGTTAAATAAGCATAGTTGCCCTGGACATAAACACTCTTAAGAGGCGCTGGAGTTATAGTACCGACTATCTGTGGTACTTTTGGGTTTGAAACATCAATAATTTGAAGACCACTATTGGTTGCTGCATAAACATAACTACCCTGAACGTGAATGTGTTGTGCATTACCACCCACTGCAATAGATCCAATTAACGAGGGCGAATCTGCAAGAGAGACATCATAAACCTCTAAAGTTGCACCAGTAGAGGTTACCGTATAAGCATAGGGACCTTGAACACGAATTTGACGAGGATGTGCCCCACTTATAATAATAGAACCGATATGAGTTGAGGGAATTTTAATTGGAATATGAAATTGAATTATTGGACTCGCCGTCCCAATCCCAACATTCCCACTTGTTGCATTAACAAAAAACACAGTATTATTTACTTTGAAGTTGCCAGAGATATTAAGTTCTGGTGTATTGATAAGCGTATCACTAATTATCGTAGTCCCGCTTACTAAATAAATCAATACTAAAAGAATAAAAATCAAAAACAAAACTCTACCAGAAACTTTTTTGTTCAAAAAGTCAATTAAAAG
>JAHKAF010000008.1 GCA_018825865.1 Nanobdellota archaeon
AATAAACAAAGAAAAATTCGTGGAATACAATCAAATATTAAAAAAATTGATACAAGTAAATTATGCGACTCTCAATTTAATGGTTCTTCAAAATTAGAAACAGAACAAGATGTACCTTATGGAATAAGGAGAATGAAAATATTTGGAGAAGAATATTTCTTTCCCCATGTTGCAGAAGAAAACATACAAGAAGATAGATTAAATTTTTATCTTGTTCCATTAAAAGGTTCTAAATTAAGAATAAATCACTCTAATAAAAAAATAACTTTAGAAAATGAAAATAAAATTTATAGACCTTTAAAAATCAAAAAAATGACAACTTCAGAAAAAAGAGAAGTGATAACACAAACACCAACAATTGCAGAAGAAGTATTAGCTAAATAATTTTTCTCAAGTTTATTTTAAATCATACTTACTTTAGATTGCTACTTCCCCATTTGGTTCAACCATTCCAGGAGAAATGCCCGGGATAGTTGTTTCCCCTTCGGGGTTTGTAGAAGTTCCATCACCACATAATTCAGGGAATAATTTATCCACTTCATCTTTCCGTCCTAAAACTTTTGTAGAATAATCTGCATCAACCTTACACCCCAATCCATTATAGCGATTTAATGCAGCATTCCAATTACTTACTCCCTGATTATTCTTACAATAATTATAACTCGTAATAAGATAATCTATTCCTTCATTAATATTCCAACCAATATCAACGGATTTACTCTGGTCAAAATATTTATTATTAAGTTGCATAACTCCGATACTATTACTGTCATCTCCTTTGACAATTGTATCTAAATTATTATTACAATAATCATATGTGTCTTTATCTTCAGCATATAAACAATGAGCTAAACAACTCTCTTGAAATGCTTGCTGTAAAACTAAACATTTAAAATTCCTTATATCTTTAGTATCAACCATCACAGAATTCCTCATCTCTTCTGTTAATTTTAACTTACCATTTTCTTCTTTTTGATTTATAGTTAATATTACATATTCTCCAACTGCTCTTTGATATTTCTCTCCCATTACTTTTAAATTACCACATTGATAAGGTGCCGTGCTTAATTCTATTAACCCATTCTCACCATCGCCAACCCCGCTATCTCCACTTATCGGTTCTACTACCGCCGGTTTCTCAGGAGATTCCACCGTCGCTGTCTTTTCACTATCACTCCTACTTTTCCCAACACCTGCCAACTTTCCATATTCATCTCCTCTCTTCAAATACAAATATGCTTTTTGAGCATTGTAGAAAACCCTGTTAATTACCGACGTTATCTTATCTATCTTCGCCACGCCTCCTAACTTATCAATCTCATCTGACAGCGTTTTGAAATCTGTAATATATTTTCCTTCGTCCATCAAAATCTTAAGTGTATTCTCACTCTGTGTTTTCAAAACATTTCCTTCTATATCTAAACTCTTTATTGTATTCTTTACACTATCTTCGTCCTGCCAGCACCTAATATTGTTAGTCTTATCGCAATAACCTACTTCAACCCATCTTGAGGCATTAGTTCCCACATTCCCGTCTGTTCCTTTCCCGGGATTGTTTGTTGCACAAATTCTTATAATTCCATGATTATAAATTTCAGGATTAATCAATTCCTCTCCGGCACTCTGCAAATTCGGCGTCAATAAACTATAAGCACTAGCACTTCCAGACACACACTCTTGCTCTGACTTAATGTCTGTCTGTAATGCCTGCTCTTCCTTATATTTATCCTCGACATAATTAATTGCGAACGAAGTGGAAACTTCCTGGAACCCGCACTCTTCCTGCCCATTCACATTAATACATAATTGCTTATATCCCGACGGTGCTGTGAAATCTTTTGTCTCAGATGCATACTCCCCTGTAGCAATATAACCTGAAGCAACAGGCCTCTTGCCAGAAACATCTTGATAGAACGAGCTACCAGTATCACCCTTCAAATAAACCTGGAAATAAGCTCGCGATTCTTTTCCTGCATAAATATGATAATAAACTTTATACTGGGATATTGGCGGGTTTGTTGCGGTTGTAAATTCTATCTCATCGAATCTTCCATGGAACTGCGGAGGAGAATCAGGGTCAGTCAAACTATCCAGAACACTTCCACCATCAGGATAACTTGCTGAAATTGAATTCTGACATACAGCGTCGCCAACACCTTCGACAATTCTTGCCTTGAATGCCTGATAAGAAGTTGCAGCATAATATTGTGCAAAATAATCAATTGATTTTTCAGCATTTGCCCAGGCAGTCGCAACACCCATATACTCTCCTCCCCCTCGGACATTCTGTCCCAAAGCAATCTCCATCATTTTAGGAATTATTATCTTTGCCAAAGGTAACGACTGCCTCCAGAAAAACTCGCACATATGAATACTATAAATCTCGTCGCAGATTCCAATCATTTTCCCTGTATCCAAACTTTCCTGCAAACAATCTCTATAAGAATGATAAACAGACAACAACCCATCAATTCCAGCTTTTATTCCAGACAGACAAACAGGAATTTTAATTCCTTCCCTGGCATTTGGTAAACACAACAAAGCACTTCCAATTATTCCAGATTGAATCACATCTTTAACAGGATAAGTTCCTCCGAAATCACATCTGCTCGACGGGCACACAACAGGGTCACAAACATTAAACATTAAATTACAATCACTTGGAGACATGAAATCTTGGCACTGCATGTCCGGAATATCAACAGCAGGACTTCCGATTTTGACATTACAATTTCCAATCTTAACATCTCCGCTTCCTGAAGACTTGTATTTCCTCGACGCTTCTATAAGTGCACTCTCTGCAGCCTTCCCCAATGTTTTTGCTTTTCCAGAATCTAATCCAGAGAACACATCTGGTTGTCCTGTTCCCTTGTTAATCATCTGACAATCATCATCTCCTCCCTGATTCTCTTCCTTATTATTAGGTCCAACATTACAAATATAATAATTACGAGCAACACCAGAAGCATCATACGCATTAAACCCTCCAAATGCACCACCAGTAACTTGTTTTGCAGAAACATACCATCCATTAGTACAATCAAACGGCACAATCGCAGGAAACCCTTTAGACGGCTCTGTCTCATAATAACTCAATTTCGGTTCTATATATTTGTTGTTGTAAGTTGAGGCGTCTGATTCCCTAAAAACCATATTATTCTTGATTTCTTCTGCAAGTTTTTCGGTTACACTCTTTTCTTTGATTGTGCCTACATTAGTCACTAACTCTTTATATTCAACGCTTCCATCTTCTGAATAAACTCCTTCAACACCTCTTAAACCATTAGAAACTTGATCTTTCAATTTCACAGTAAAAGTCGTTCCTTTATAGTCGGTTGTATGTATTAATGAACCCTCTTCAATAATACCATACATTTTCCCATTAGCCACTCTCCCCCCAGTATAAGGAATTTCTATTGAATCTTTATTCTTAACAACAGTATGACCCACATTTACAAGATTAGGATTAGCCTTTAATTTTTCTAATTGTTTTTCTCTCGCAATCTCATCTTGATAAGTATTCTCAATCTCCTTAAACTTTACCTTCAATCTTTCTTTAGCAACTTCATCCCCATATTTTCTGATTAATAATAACTCTTTATGAATCTCTCTAGCTTCTTCAATATTTATCAGACTACTTCCATCTTCTTTAAC
>JAHKAF010000096.1 GCA_018825865.1 Nanobdellota archaeon
AGGCGGATGAGATTAGGGAAGGAGAGTTTGGGGTGGAGTTTATTTGAATGTATTTTCCAGAACATAAATTGTTATAAATGGAGTTAATAATAAAATAATATGTCAGAAATTAAAATTCCTTATTCTTATAAGATAGTGGATATCGGGAAGACTGATAAAACTAAAAGAATTGCTGTTGAATCTCATGAAGGAAAATTAGCAGTTGTGAAGGATGATCATCAAGAAGGCTATTGTCCCACAGGAATATTAGAAATAGGAGATAGAGATGTATATTGGTTAAAAACTGTTGGCGAGGGTTCAGATAGAAGATTACATTATCATGATTTGATTACGTTATTAGTTTCGTTTCCTTAATTTTACTTAACTTTAAAAATATCTTTTCTCTTTCTTAATTATGGTTAAGCTATCTAAAGATGAACTCGAAGAAGTGCTGGAGGAGATTGAGAAGTATAAGGGGCATGCGACTGAGTTAATTAGTGTTTATGTGCCAGCTGGTTATGATGTGAATTCTGCGCAGAGGCAGTTGGAGGCAGAGAAGTCGACGGCTAAGAATATTAAGTCGACAGCGACGAGGAAAAATGTTTCAGAGGCGTTGGATAAGATTGTTCGGTTTTTGAAAACTTTGAAAAAGACGCCGGAGAACGGGCTTGCGGTTTTTGCTGGTAATGTTGCGAGTGCAGAGGGCGGTGATGATATGCAGATATGGGATATTGAACCACCGATGCCGTTGAAGATTCGGTTGTATAGGTGTGATAAAGAATTTGTTCTTGAGGCGTTGAAAGAACAGCTTGAGGTTGAGGAGATTTTTGCCTTGGTTGTGATGGATAGGAAGGAGGCGACGCTGGGGGTTTTGGAGGGTAAGAGAATTGAAATGGTTCGGCATATGACTTCAGGGATTCCGTCGAAGGTTCGGGCTGGAGGGCAATCGTCTCAGAGGTTTCACAGAATTACAGAAGGTTTGACTAGAGATTTTTATAAGAGAATTGCCGAGGAAGTTAAGACTGCTTTTTTTGATAATCCTAAATTGAAAGGGATTCTTATTGGGGGGCCGATTCCGACTAAAGATGAGTTTATCGACGGAGAATATATGGTAACAAAGTTGAGAGAGAAAGTTATTGGAAGAATTGATTTGGGAGATAGTTCTCAGTCTGGATTGAAAGAGCTTGTTGAAAAGTCGCAGGATATTCTTGCGAATCAGGAAATTATTCATGAGAAGAAATTGTTGGAAAAGTTTTTTGAGACTCTTGGAGAGAAACCGTATTTGGTGGTTTACAAGGAGGAGGACATTAAGAAAGCTTTAGAGTTTGGGGCTGTTGATATTTTGATTTTGTCGAAGGATTATGACAAGAAGTCTGCGAAGGAGTTTAAGAAAAAGGCAGTAAATATTGGTTCAACAATTAAAATTGTTTCTACAGAAACAGAAGAGGGAAAGCAATTTTTTAATCTTTCTGGAATCGGAGCTCTACTCCGATTTAAAATTTAAATTAAAAAATTTCATTCGTCAAAATCCAATCATATTAATACAGAATGTTCTGGTCCGAAGTTAAAGAAAGCAATTGAAAGAGGGAGAGAGAGGAGTTGAATCTTCGTTTCATCAGACTTTGTTAAGCTCAAGGTTATTCTTATTATTAATTTCTATAATCTCGTATCAGTAAGCAAATTTTCAAACTAAATCAATCACCCAATTAGGAAATAATCCCGAATCACCGCAATGATAAACTTTGTGTATTAGTTGATTGAATTTCCCCCGCAATTCCATCTCGTTCTCTTTAACCAATTTCTTATTCTCTCTACTGATTTTCAGTTGTGGCGGTTTAAACATTTCTGGCTTAAACCCAAAGCATTGTTCAAATATTTCCATTCCTCCTTGAAGATATTCTTTGCCCCCTAATTCAGTGCTTTGGGGTCTTGTCCCTCTTTGGGATACACCGAGCGGTGTTCTATTTATACCGAATTCTTCAAATTTGTGATTTACTCCATGTAGTCCAAGTGTTTTATTGAGATTTAGAACTTGGTTGCACCATCCTTCATTTTTTGAGATTGGGTTGTCGTTTAATTTTGGGATTACCCAAAGGACATTTGTCTTTTCAATATATTTCTGTTCACAAGGAATTTCAGGAGAAACGTCGTCGATTTCTTTAGGAGATGTCAGACGAATGAGAAATAATATGAGAATTAAAGAGATAATTAGGATAACCAGGGATGATATTTTTTTGTTCATGGATTTAAGAATATACTCAAATTTTTAAATCCTCTTTATTTTATTAATTCATGGCGATATCGAGTGAGACTATTGATGAAATTGATAATGCAAAGGAGAAGAATGATTTGAAGATTCTCGAGGCTGTGTTTTTTGTGTCAGGGAGGTTTTTGACAATGCAGGATTTGATTTCGCTTTCTGATTTGAATCCAGTGATTATTAAAGATTTGATTGAGAAGCTTAAAGAGAAATATGATAAAAGGGATTCTGCGATTGAGATTGTTGAAAAAAGTGGGTCGTGGAAAATGGATGTTCGGCAGGAATATTCTTATATAATAAATAAATTGGCGACTGGTTCTGCGGAGTTTTCAAAGGCAGAACAGGAGACTCTTGCGATTATCGCTTTCAAGCAACCAATTAAACAATCAGTTGTGATTAAGATTCGCGGGAACAAAGCTTATGACCATATAAAGAAGTTCTCTGATTTGGGGCTGATAAAATTGAAGAAAGTCGGAAGGACAAATGAGTTGAATCTCAGCGAGGAGTTTTATGATTATTTTAATATAAATGAAGGGGAGAATCCTTTGGAAGAAACCAAGAGGGAAAGGTAATGGAATTTTTACCAATAATCTATTTGGGGTATATGTTTGTTTCTATTTATTTTCTCTCTTTATTTTTGTCTTTGTTTTTTAGGAATAGAAAAGAGTTGTTTAGTTATCCTGTTGCAAAAAAGCAATATTCTGTTTCGATTGTGGTTCCTGCTTGGAATGAAGAAAATACAATAGAGAATACTGTGAAGGAAATTCTTAAATCAGATTATGAAGGTTTAAAGGAAGTAATTGTGGTTGATGATGGGAGCACAGATAATACTTTGGCGATTGCAAGGGAGTTGGAAAAGGAATATGATAAGGTCAAGGTTTATACAAAAGAGAATGAAGGCAGTAAGGCTGGAGCTTTAAATTTTGGGCTGAAAAAAGTTGATTCGGATATTTTTGGAGTTGTCGACGCTGATTCTTACCCTGCGAAAGATTCCATTAGAAAAATGGTTGGATTTTTTGATGATTCTCAGGTTGGGGCTACGACTTGTGTTTTTGTTCCAAGGAATCGTGGGAAATTCATAGAAAAATTACAGGCAACAGAATATAATGTGATTGCTTTTACGCGAAAACTTTTGGATTATGTCGACGCTATTTATGTTACTCCGGGACCTCTTGCGTTATATAGAAAATCTGCTCTCGATGAAATTGGGGGTTTTGATATGAAGAATATGACTGAAGATATTGAAGCTACTTGGCATCTGGCTTATAGAGGGTATCAAAGAAGAATGTGTCTTGCCACCAAGACAACCACAACGGTTCCGAGTAAATTAAAAGCATGGTATCGGCAAAGAAGAAGATGGAATATTGGCGGGTTGCAGTGTATCTCGAAATATAAAAAAGCGTTTTTCCAGAAAGGGATGCTCGGGTTTTTTATTCTTCCTTTTTTTGTGCTCCAGCTTTTTTTAGGGTTGGTGGGTTTGGCTGTTTTTACTTACCTTGTTGCCACGAGATTTATTACAAATTATCTTTATACACGTTATTCAATTGAGGTTGGAACTCCGTTGATAACTATGAATGACCTATTCATCACGCCAAGTTTTCTTAATTATCTTGGAATTGTCTTATTCATATTCGGGGTTATTTTCACTATCGGAGTTTTGTATATATTGAAAGATAACATATTGGCTAAAAGAAACATTTTTAATCTTATCTTCTATTTCTTATTCTATCTATCAATCTATCCTTTGATTATGATAAGTGCACTTTATTATTTTTTTAAAGGGGGGGCGAAGTGGAGATAAGATGGCAAGGAGTCAGAAATGGACGTTTTTGTATGCGTTAATTATAACGTTGATTATTTTTAATTTTGGGATTTTTGTGGGGTATATGTTGGAGTCCAGCAGGATTAATAAAATAAATGATTGGGCTTTTCAGGCAGAGATGGAGATTTTGGACCAGAAGATTCAGGAGAATGCTTTAGATATTATTGATTTTGATTGTGAAAGATTGGTCCAAAATAATATTGATTTTGCCGACAGAATTTTTGAGGAGGCGCAGAAGATAGATAATTATGAAAAAGCCAATCGGATAAATAAAGATATAATTTCTCAGCATAAGAGGTATGATTTGTTGAGGACTTTGTTTTGGATTAATAGTATTAAAATAAAGGAGAAGTGCAATTCAGATTATCATACTGTGGTTTATTTTTATCAATATAATAAACCGTCGCTGGACCAAAAAGCTAAGCAAAGGGTTTTTTCTAAATTGTTGACAGAGATTAAAGATGCTAAAGGAAGGGACGTCATGCTGATTCCGATTGCTGCGGATAATGGGTTTCCGTCGATTAATCTTCTTGTGGAAGAATATGGGGTGGTTGAGCTTCCTACGATTCTTATTGACGAAGATATAAGATTAAGTGAACTAAGTTCTGCTGAAGAGATAGAGAAATACCTAAATTAATCAATATTTTCTATCACAGCAATCTTAAAAAAGGGGAGATTATTTTGGTTTTGATGGAATGTTTTAAGTGCGGGCTTTCTGATTCACGGGTTTTGTTGTTTGATGCAATCTCAGATAAAGGGATTGTTAAAATTTGTGAGAATTGTTCTGAAGAGGAAGGGATACCAGTTCTAAGAAAGCCAGGATATAAGAAAGAGCAGAAGGTTGACCTTTCAAGATTGAGGCAGCCACGGAAGAGGAGGTCGCTTGTTTATGAGAGGCTTTCGAAGATGTCTGGGATTGAGATGAAAGATGAGCCACGACAGAATTTGGAGCTTGTTAAGCAGGAAGTTTCTTTGAAAGATATTGTTAACCAGAATTTTAAAGAGAGGGTAAAGAAAGTGCATTTGCCGAAGCCGTATCTTGTTACGAATTTTCATTGGATTATCATGCGTTCCCGGAGGTTGAAGAAGTTGACTGCAGAGCAACTTGCGGTGGAGATTGGTGAGCCAGAGCTTGCAGTTAAGATGGCAGAGAAAGGAGTTCTTCCAGAGGATGATAAGAAACTTATAGCTAAGATTGAAAAAAGGCTTGGGGTTAAATTGGTTAAAGATGAATTTAGGATGAGAGAGGAACCGATTGAGAGGTTGGTCCAAGGAATTGATTTTGAGTTGGAAGATGTGAAAGTTCCTGAATCTATTGATTTCAAAACTGATGAAACAAAGACTTTGACTATTTCTGATTTGCAGGAAATGAAACGACGTCGAGAAGAGAAGTTATTAGAGGAAGAACAAGAGAGTTTCAAGGAAGAGATTGTTTTCAATGAAGATGCCACAGAAGATATGCCTGAGTTTAAGGTGAAAGAGGAGTTCGGGGGCAAGGAGAAACCAAAGAGGTCTTTTACAGATAAACATAATTTAACAGATAAGGAGATTGATGACATTCTTTTTGGTAGAGGGTAAAATGGTTCCATGGGTTATATTTGACGAATCTGATTATGTTGAAAGAGTTATGTATGAAGAACCTTCAAAAGAAGATTTAAGACGTAAGAATAATCTTCTTGGAGTTATGAAGATTAGTGGCCAACAAGCAGGAGAAATTGAAGATGCATTATCATTAAACCAAGTAATCCCAAGATATTTGGTGGAGAGAGATTCTAAA
>JAHKAF010000097.1 GCA_018825865.1 Nanobdellota archaeon
ATTAAAATCGCACCGCATTTTGGACAAAATTCCATATTAAAATTAATCCCTCTGGATAGGTATTTTTGTTTAGGTTGGTTTAAAAAGTTTTTGTTTGGAAATTGCTCGCGTTGACTCGCGAAGGATTGATGAGAATTATTAATGGCAAGAAATTTTAATATTTATTCAATTTTCATTACAAAATCCTTTTTCATAAGCAGGTCGGGAAGGTTCGTAGAAGATTAATTTGCCCCAGCCAAGATAAGGGATTCTTATTGGAAGTGCTTTTCCAACAAGTTGTTCTGATGAGATTTCTTTTTCAAGGGATAGTTGTGCGTTGTTGTTGTCGCCGATTGTTGAGAAAGTGTATTTTCCGTCGGTGTTTTCTATAGTTACTATTCTATGGATTATTGGATTTTTTTTGTCAGCGTTGAAAATTATCACATCACCAATTTTGAGTTTTTCTGGTTTTGCCTTTATTATGAATAAGATGTCTCCTTTGTTGAAACCATTTTTGAATGCAAAGTCTTGGAAGTCTAAGTCATTTATTATATATGGAGAATATTTGGATTCATGTTTTTCCCACCATCCATTGAAGTTAGAAAGTATGTTTCCGTCGTGATACATGCTACATGATTCTACAATTGCAAGTGGTAGTGAAGTCCCAGTCACCAAACTTAGTACAGGAAAGAAAATAAATTTTATGAATATGAATATGAATAATATTGAAAGCAACCATCCTTTTAGAGAATCGTCTTTCCACACGAGAAACCAGAATTTGTCAAAGTATTTTTTTATCTCCTTCTTTTTCATAATAGGGGAAAGAGAAAGGGTTTTTTAAAATATATGTTTGGATGCAAGGGTGTTTAAATAAAGTTGTTGATGTTATAATAGATATGGGTAAAGGAGAGATATATCCTCAACAAATAAGTTCAGACGATTTACCATCTTTTATGGAATGGGGTCTTGAATGGAGGGATTAGATTTCCTCAAACCACAAAAATCACCGAAACATTTAAATAATATATATTTCTGTGTATACACAGAGAGTATACATGTTTATGTATATTACCTCTTTTCAACCCTCTGCTACATCAGTATTATGATGTAGCTTTATATTCAAAACACCGACGATAAAATGACAGACTTATTCGACAACAAGATTTTATGTAAGAAGTGCGATAAGCAAATGGCGAAGTCAGAGTTTGTTAAAAATGGATTTCTGTTCCGTGCGATGATTTGTTCGAAGTGTGGCAATAAGATAATTCATCCTGTGGACGTGCAGGAATATGATAAATTTAAAAATCTAAAGAATAAAGAATTTAGAGTTAAAATGAGATTAGTTGGAAATAGTTATGCTGTGTCAATACCGAAGGAGATTGTTTCTTTTATGCATGCACAGGAGAAAGCAATGAATGAAATGGTGAGGTTGTGTTTTGAGGATTTTGGAAGAGTGAGTTTAAATTTTAATGAGGTGCTGAGGAGATGACAAAAGAATCAAAAGTTCAGTTGAAAGTTGTCGAGGCTTTGCAGGATGATGCGTATAAAGGAATTGCGCGATTGGATGCAGAGTTGATGCGGGAGTTAGGAGTTCGGAGAGGAGATGTTATTTTGATTAAAGGGCATCGTGAAACAGTTGCTATTGCAGACAGGGCTTATCCTGCAGATGTTGGCGAGGGAATAATAAGAATCGACGGTATTTTAAGAAAAAACGCGAGAGTTGGTTTGGGAGATGTTGTGACAATTACTAAAGCTGATATAAGAGAGGCAAAGAAAATTATGATTGCGCCCGCACAAAAAGGAATCATGGTTCAGGGAGATCCTGAAAGTTTGAGAAGAGGTCTTTTAGGAAGAGCAGTTCTGAAAGGGGATGTAGTCGTTTTAGGAGGAGTTCAGCGAAGAAGGGATTTGTTGTCAGATGAATTTGGAGATTTGAATGATGTGTTAGGGGACATGCTGGGAAATATGGGATTTGGAAATTTAGGGGGTGGAATTTCACAAATAAGATTTGTTGTTGTTAGTTCAAGTCCTTCAGGATCTTTGGTGATTACTGAAAATACCGAAGTTGTCTTGAATCCAAAAGCGGTTGAGATGACTGATGAAAAAGTTCCTGTAATTAATTATGAAGATATTGGGGGATTAAAAGAAGAGATTAAGAAAATCCGTGAGATGGTCGAGATTCCGATGAAGCATCCTGAGATTTTTCAGAAATTAGGAATTGAACCTCCAAAAGGTGTTTTGTTACATGGTCCGCCTGGAACAGGTAAAACTCTTTTAGCAAGAGCAGTAGCTTCTGAATCTGATACTAATTTTATTTTATTGAATGGTCCTGAAATTATGTCTAAGTTTTATGGAGAGTCTGAAAAAAAGATTAGGGATATATTTGAAGAGGCTGAGAAGACAGCACCGACAATTATTTTTATTGACGAGATTGATGCACTTGCTCCGAAGAGAGAAGATGTGCATGGGGAAGTTGAGAGGAGAGTTGTTTCGCAGTTGCTGACAATGATGGATGGTCTGAAGTCGAGGGGGAAAGTTATTGTTATTGGTGCTACTAATCGAGTTAATGCTCTTGACCCTGCATTGAGAAGACCGGGAAGATTTGACAGGGAGATTCCAATTAATGTTCCAGATAAAGAAGGAAGACTTTCAATTTTGAAAATTCATACTCGGGGAATGCCTTTGAAGAAAGTTGATTTGAATAAAATTGCGTCAGTTACTCATGGGTTTGTTGGGGCGGATTTAGAATCTTTAAGTAAAGAGGCAGCGATGAATGTTTTGAGGAAGCATCTTCATAAAATTAAGTTAGATGAAGAAGAGATACCTAAAGAAGTTTTGGAGAAGTTGATTGTTAGGCAGGAAGATTTTATTGATTCTTTGAAGATTGTTAGACCTTCTGCGATGAGGGAAGTTTTAGTTGAGACCCCTAATGTTGAGTGGGGGATGGTTGGTGGTTTGGGCAAGGTTAAGGAAGAGTTGAAGGAAGCTGTTGAATGGCCAATGAAATACCCTGAAAGTTTTGAGAGAATGGGAATTCGTCCTGCGAGAGGTATTTTACTTTATGGTCCGCCTGGAACAGGTAAGACTTTACTTGCTAAAGCAGTTGCAAAGGAATCTGAAGCGAATTTTATTCAGGTTAAAGGTCCGTCGCTGTTGAGCATGTGGGTTGGTAAATCCGAGGAAGGTGTGAGAAAGATTTTTGAAAGAGCAAGACAAGTTGCGCCATGCGTGATTTTCTTTGATGAAATTGATTCTTTGGCAGGAAGAAGAGGGGCAGATTCTGGTTCGAAAGTTACTGAAAGAGTTTTGAATCAGTTGCTTGCTGAAATGGATGGGCTTGAAGATTTGAAAGATATTTTGATAATTGCTGCAACAAATCGTCCTGATATGCTTGACCCTGCTGTGTTGAGGCCAGGAAGGTTTGACAGGATTTTGTTGGTGAATGTTCCAGACGAGGAAGGAAGAGAAATGATTTTGAATATTCATACAAAGAAAATGAAGAAATCAAAGAATGTGAATCTTAAAGAATTGGCAAAGAAAGCTGTAGGTTATACTGGCGCGGATTTAGAGGCTGTGGTTCGGGAAGCTGCAATGCTTGCGTTGAGAGAAAATATTAATGCTGATGAGGTATCAAAGAAGCACTTTGACGAGGCACTGAAAAAAACTAAACCGAGCGTTACAAAATCAACTATTGATGTTTACCAAAAAGTCGAGGATAATTTCTTGAGGTCAGCAAAGGCTGCTATTTCCACTCCGAGTAGTTATTTGGGGTGAGTGTTATTTTTTAGTGATAACAATCGAAAGGTTTAAAAGTAAAAGATTTTATTTGAGGAGATGGAAAGTAAAGGAAAAATAATCTATGCAGATGATAAGGAATATATGAGAGATATTTATGAGCGGATTCATAAAAAGATGTTTAATAGTTATAAACCAGAATTTTATGAAAGTGGGGAATCTGTTAAAGGGAGATTGGATGAATTGGTTGTAAATGGAAATGGTTGTGGAGTAATTATTTTAGACAATGATATGGAATCAGGTTTATCTGGAGGAGAGTTAATCAAAGAATATTCTCCAAAATTAGGTATCCCTATAATATTAGCTTTTGGAGATTGTAGAAGTGTTGGGGAAAAAGCCATTGAAAATGGTGCATATGCTTTTGTTGAAAAACCATTTAATTTGGAATATTTTTGTAATGTAGTTAATAATGCCTTAAATTCTAGAAAATAATCACCTCGTCGTAACAGTTACACTACCTTTTTCTATGATAATCGTGTGTTCGGCTTGGCTGACTTTTGCTCCAGATGATTCTATTAGTTGTTCGAAATGATGGAGGTTTCCGTTGGTTTGAAGTTGGTTTAATCCAAGGAGTGCGCGGGTGCCGAATTTGTTGACGAGCCAGCGAGAGCAGAAAGGCAGGGTTTGATATTCTTCAGTTATATATTGAAGGACTTCTCTTGCGATTGGGCTTCTGACGTTTTTACTATCTATTAATATATAAATTCCAGAGGGTTTTCCGTCGCGTACTCTTCCTCCGCCTGTGGTTGCAAAAGGTTCTATTGCATATACTCCTTTGTCTAATTGGACATTTTTTTTATCATCAAAGTTAGGAATTGTTATTCCTGCATGGAGCTCGTGCTGTTTCATTTCATGCCCTGAAAGGTTAATTATCGAAGAGAAACCATACGATTCAATTGTCTCCTGAACTACTTTTCCTATCTCGCTTGCTACTATTTTTTCTTTTACAATTTTTATTGCATTTTCCAAAGATTTTTCAGAAGCTTCAATTAGTTTTTTGTTTTCCTCAGAGTTTTCCAAGTCTATTGAGAATGCAGTGTCAGCAATCCATCCGTCTATGTGAACACCGAAATCTATTTTTAGTAATCCGTGTGCGAGGGTTTTGTCGTCGTGAGAAGGAGTATAATGTGCAACAATTTCATTTATTCCGAGGTTTGTCGGAAATGCTGGGTTTCCTCTGAGTTCAATTATTTTGTTTTCTATCTTTTCAGCTATTTCTAATAAAGGTGTATCTTTTACAATAAGTGGTTTGATGTATTCTTTAACTTGTTTTGCAATTTCCCCTGCTTTAGTGATTTTTTCTTTGTTCATGATTTAGGATAAGATAATTGGTTTTTAAATTTACTCTCGTAGAACTTATGAATAAACTAATTCTTTTCTTTCAGTCTCCGATTCTTAGGAATATAATTTCCAATTTTATGTTCTGAAGCTTTTCCACATCCAAGGAAATTGTCCTTGTATTTTATTATTAGGAATCCTTTTTCCCCAGTTTGAATATCTAGCTCATTTCCTTTCATCCATTCTTCTGCTTGCTCGTCGCTGAGTTCAAAAATATTCTTTGTTATTTGTTCTTTGAGAATCTGGGCACCTTCTATACTCAATCTGATTTCGTCCTTAATCACCTTCCCGAAATATATTCCAATTCTTTCAATCCAGATTATTTGTTCTAATTCTATTAAATCTCTTTTAGTTAGACTTCCTTGGAAAAGGTATAATCTTTCCATCCCCATTTGAACAAAAATTCCCTTAATATCTTCAACTCCAAACTGCCTTCTAAGTTTGTC
>JAHKAF010000098.1 GCA_018825865.1 Nanobdellota archaeon
TACAACAAGATAAACTGGGAGAATCAGGAGAAAACTAAATTAAACTCCTTCATATATAAATTTGTTATAAAGGAGATTTTCTCAAAGAAAAAAGGCCCAAATATTAAGATTTTTGATATAGGGTTTGGAGTAGGTTTTTTTATCAAAATGATTCACCAAGAATTAAATAGGTCTTATAAAAATATGATTCTCGAGGGGTGCGAACCTTCTGAAAAGAACTATAAACACTTTATAAAAAAATCACTTAATTTTATAGAAGGGGTTAAATTAAGAACTCACAACAAAACCTTCCTAAAAACCAAAACAGATGAAAAGTTTGATTTTATAACTTCAATCTATGTTTTTCCTCATTTTGTTTCTGAAGAGTTAGAAGAATCTGCTAAGAAAATCCATTCAATGTTAAATAATGGTGGGAAGTTTATTTTAGTTGTAGCAAATGAAAAGTACCTTAAAGAAAAACTCAAATCCATGAAGGACTTATTTATAGAAAAGAATATATTAGAGTTTGACAATAAAGAATATGAGGAAGTGTTGCATTATTCAGACCTTCCTGAAATTGGAAAGGTTATAGATTATAACAGAGAAGAGAAATTTTATATTAACCTATTTAGAAAACATAGGTTTAAGTTAGAGATGAAAAGAGATATGAATGATAATGATTTTATCTGTACAATTTTTGTTTTTGAAAAATTATAATTAAATTTATTAACCCTAATTCTCTTATTCAATTATGAAATTGAAGATAGCAATAATTTTTATTTTATTATTATTGCCGTTGGCATCAGCAGTTGAGTTTAGTATGAAATCTAATTTTAGTCAGGGAGAGACGATGATTGCAAAAGTTTCAGGGAATTTCCAAAAGCCGCCTTTCAAAGGAACTACTAAATTTTACCGGGGACATGTAAGAGTTCCGATAGACCCATACATTGCAAAAATAAACGACGAGTTTTACATTTACGCCCAACTTCCAGAAAATCAAGGTAATTATTCATTGGTTTTAGAAGATGTAAAGTATTATGTTGGAAGCTTAATCAGCGATGACGATTTAGTGCAAAACTTTTCAATCACCAGTGACCTCGCAGATTTTTCAGTAACTCCCGGAGTTGTTGTCACAGACAAAGATTTTTCTTTAGAAGTACAAAATTTACAAGATTCAAAGTTAACAATCCAGGTAGCAACAGAGCCACTTTTAGAATCTGAGGGTAATAGTGATAAAGGGTTTTTCGCATCTCTTCTTGGGGATGATGGTTTGACAGAAGTTCCTGAAGCAGATTATTCAGTAACTCTTAAATCTGGAGAAATAGAAAAAATAAAATTCAAATTAGAAGACATAGAAAATCCTGTTCTGAAAACAATTACTTTGTCGTCGGAAAACACAGAATACGAAATTCCAGTTTATGTTTTTTTGAATGAATCTTCCACAAAAGAAAAAGATAGGGATTTTGGATTTGACCAATCAGAATTAAATTTCACAATGTCCACAAATTCCAACTTAACTAAAATAGTTTATTTAATTAACGAAGGAGAAGATGATTTAAAAAACATCACTATCTCAATCTCAGATTCACTTAAACCTTATGTAACTTTATCAAAGACAGAAATAGAAGATTTGAAAGAAGATAAACAAAAGAAAGTGGAATTGTATTTCCAGTCAGGAGATGAAGAGGAAGTAATTGAGGGACAGATTAAAGCAAAGGAGTCTTCTGGCAGTCAAGATATTTATGCTTACGTGGGAATTTCTTTTAATGTTCTTGAAGGTTATATTGAAGTTCTTGAAAGCAATACAGGAGAACTACTTATTTGGGCTAAAACTTGCTCAGAACTTATAGGCACAATTTGTAACGCCTCTCAAAAATGCGACAGCGACGAGGTAAACGCAAAAGACGATAAATGCTGTTTAACAGAATGCCAAGAAGTCGGAAGCAGTTCAACAGGAAAAATCATCGGCTGGATAATCATCATCGGAATAATCTGTTTCCTAATCTGGTTCTTCAAGTTCAAATACAGAGGAGCCAAAAGTGATATTAGATTGTTTGGACGGAAGAAATGATTATTTCTTCCTCACACTCTTCTTAGAACCCTTCTTTTTTATCCCTTCATTCAGCAATTTGGGATACGCCGAGCGGCGCGACCATTTCTCCCCAACTTTCTTAACTTCTTCCTTAGCTTCTCCCTGATTTGCTAAAACTTCTTTCAACCTATTCTCAAGCATTGTTCTTTCCACTTGCATAACCCTCGCGATTTCGTCGTATCCGTGAAGTCTCCTCGCCAGTTCATTCAAAATGTCCCCCCAGCCGTTGTTTGTTAAAGCAATTAATTCAGGAGAAACTATCTCAATATGTGCTGGCATGTATTTGAACAAAAGAATAACCAAATTAAGAACA
>JAHKAF010000099.1 GCA_018825865.1 Nanobdellota archaeon
AGAAGAATTAAAAAAGCAGAAGAAACTCATGAAGGAATGTGCGAGGAATGTGGGAATCACGGCACTCTTCGAAAAATCGAGGGAATGCTAATCTGTAATTCCTGTGAGGATGGTCGGTGATTTTTATTAATAGTTTCCTATGTTTTTACATTAAAGATAAAGGGTTAACAAAAAATTGAAATCTATTGTATCAGGTGCTTAGTTGCTCAACAGGTTATATGAAGATATTTCATTAACACCTTCTTCCCCCGAAGCACCTTGGAAAAGCCAGATGCGAATCCATCAATTCCCAAGCGAAGCGATGACAAACTATTTAAACAAAACTTTTTATATCTATATATCTTAAAGAGTGTGACAATATGGCAGAAAAAGACGAGATATTTTCAAGCGAGATGAAGCATGTAGGATTTTTTAATTTCAAAGAGTTCTATAAATTTTGTTATGATTGGATTGAGGATGAAATAGGAATAAAGATGTCTGAGAAAAAGTACGAAGAGAAATTAGCGGCAGATTCAAAGGAAATAATAATTGAGTGGGAAGAGGCTAAAAAGCTCACAGATTATTTCAAGTTCGAGATGAAAGTCGCTTTTACTGTGAGGAATTTGAAAGAAGTAGAAATAAATCAGGGTGGAAAGAAGATAAAAACAAACAGCGGAGACGTCAAGGTAAAAGTTAAGGGAATTCTTGTTCGGGATTACGCCGGCAAATTCGAAACTTCTGCTTTCAATAAATTTATGCGAAGTATTTATGAAAAATGGGTTATAACTTCGAGGATAGACCAGTTCGAGGATAAAATAATCGGAGACTGCGACGAGTTCTTAGGACAGGCAAAGTCTTATTTGGATTTGGAAGCTAAGCGGTGATATATTCTGTAGAACAGCAATTTTTATAAATACCTTTTTATCTTGGGATGTATGAAGTTAGAAATATTAACTGCACAAGAACTTTATGATAAAGGAGAAATTGATGCTCTTGAAGTTCGAGACCTTTCTCTTTTTGCGGATAAGAAAGTTATTATATTCTCAAATCCTGAAGAAGGGGTAGAATTTGCCTATAATTTTGTTCATAAATATTTAATCCCTAAATATGGAAAAGATGAAGCTGCTAAATTCCCAATGGTTAAAATAGGGCCTGCTTCAGAAGATTTATTTGCAGAGGAGATTGGAGCAATCCCAAAAAAACAAAGACCAATTTGGTTTGCAATCCCCGAAGATAGATTCTCAGATATCGAAGAATTCTTAGGAAGATATAATGCTTAATAATATTCTAATTAATAATTCTATATCAAATCATCACCGAAATCCTTATATATAAATTACCTCTGAATTTTATATGAAAAAAATACTTTTTATACTATTAATGATGCTGTTAATTGCTCCGCTGATTTCAGCAGCAGTGGAAATTGAGAAGCAGAGTTCAAATGAGGTTTTGATTGTTGGAATTGGCGAGCCTGCGACATTTGATTTGAAAATAAAAAATTTCGGGGCTTCAGATAATTTCGAATTTTATAATTTCCTTGGGTTTAATATGTTTCCAGTTGGAACAGTTTTCATAGGAGCAGGGCAGACAAAAGATGTTAAATTGCAAATCTCTCCGATTGGAGATTTCTCCCACAGGGGCTTTTACACTTTCAATTATTTCATAAGGGGGCACAACCAAAACTCTTCAGAGCAAAGTGAAACCCTCACATTCAAGGCAATTGATTTGAAAGATGCTTTTGAAATTGGATCAGGAGAAGTAGATGCCGAGTCAAATTCTATTGATATATATATTAAGAATAAAGTGAACTTTGATTTTGAAAACGTCGATGCTGAATTCAGTTCGGTATTTTTTGACTTAGACGAGGGTTTCTCTTTAGACGCAAATGAAAAAAAGAGTTTTAATGTTCAACTGAACAAGGAAGATTTCAGGAAACTCATGGCAGGGTTTTACACTCTGGACGCGAATATTATTGTGAAAGGGCAGAAAGCAAATGTCGAGGGAACAATCAAATTTGCTGAAAAAGACATAGTGAAAACCTCAGAGAATGACTACGGATTTTTTATTAACACCAAGATAATTGAAAAAATAAATGAAGGAAATGTTTTGAAAAAGTCTGAGACCGTGATTAAAAAGAACATTGTCTCGAGGCTGTTTACGAGTTTTAGTCCAGAGCCAGACATTGTAGAAAGAGACAGGTCAACAGTTTACTATACATGGGTAGAGGAAATAAAACCAGGCGAGACATTGAAAATAACTGTTAGGACAAATTGGCTGTTCCCGTTTGTAACAGTTTTATTCTTAATTGTCCTAATTATTTTAGTTAAACAATATTCCGGAACAGACTTGATTTTAAGAAAAAGGGTTTCGTTTGTGAAAGCTAAGGGTGGTGAGTTTGCATTGAAGGTCACGATTGTTGCCAGCGCGAGAAGGTATATTGAAAGAATAAATATTATTGATGGGCTTCCGCCATTAGTGAAAGTTCACGAGAGGTTCGGAGGACAGCAACCAAAAAGAGTCGACGAGAAAACCAAGAGAATTGAATGGGGATTTGAGAAATTAGAAGCAGGAGAAATGAGAACTGCCTCGTATATAATTTATTCTAAGGTGGGAATTGTAGGAAAGTTCGCGCTCCCATCTGCAGCAGGAATCTACGAAAAGGAAGGAAAAATCAAAGAAACAACTTCTAACAGGGCTTTCTTCGTCGCTGAGCAAAAGGCGAGAAGAGAGGACGAGGGTTATTGAGAAATATTGGTATATAAACATAAATCCTCTAGAAATTTTTTAGGGTCTTTGAGAGCATGAGGAATAATCTTTTTTAATTTTCTATGTGCATAGGGTTTATTAATTTGTAAATCAACACTTTCCATCTTTGCTTCATACTTGGAAACTCCTATTATAGGCATAAAAGGATTTATTATTTTAGATATTTTAGCGACCTCTCCTCCATCTCCACTAGGTAATAGTCTATCAATAATTGCTAATTTGTAAGTTAACCCTTCTTCAATTGCTTCAATAGCTTTATCTATATTCTCATATAAAACCACTTGATACCCTTCTGATTCTAATAATTCTGCATTGATTTCTCCCTCGTCATCCACATATAAGATAGGTCCTTTACTTTCTGCCATAACTCTCACTATAAATCTATTTTATAAATTTTCCTATTAACAACTCCCTCAAAAAATTCCTATCGATAATCTTAAAAACACTCCCTCTTTTCTTTCAACATCCCTTCGTAGCTTAGTGGTTAAAGCGTCTGGCTGTAGAATATCTAAGGTGGAGATTCAATTATGATTACTATGAAACCCCAAAAGTCAGAATCGTTGCAGAACCCGGAAGATCCCAAGTTCGACTCTTGGCGAAGGGATACATTTTTTCAAAATGTATGCCACGAAGATTATGCTAAAGCAAAAACCTTCGGAGGGATTTCATCCCCCCAAAACTATTTAAACTCCTTTATCCATATTAATTTAGCTAACTTCGGTTAGTCTATTTGACTTCGGTCAAATACGGAAGGTTGAGCTTCGGTTTTTCCTTCCATTTATTTTCTACTCCTTCATCCGCAATTTGGGGTCTTGTCCCTCCTTGGGATACACCGAGCGGTGCAAAAACATTTTAATTTCTTTTATATTAGATAAACACGACCTCCAAAAAATTTAAATATTTCATGCTCTTGATAATGTCACAAAATGGGTGAGAAGACAGAGTTATTAGCTCCTGGAGGAAGTTTGGAAATGGTGAAGGCTGTTTTTGAAAGCGGGGCTGATGCAGTTTATGTTGGAACACTGGGTTTTAGCAGAAGAGCTTCAGGATGGGAGCTCACTCATGACAGAATAAAAGAGGCGTGCGAGTTGGCGAATGAAAAAGAGAAAAAATTAAGAGTCGCGTTGAATTCTGATGTAACCCCCGAAGAGATTCCTATCTTGTTGGGTAAAATTAAAGATTATTCTGAATGGGGCGTTAAAGAAATAATTGTAAGAACCCCTGAATTAATGATTGCAGTGAAAAAAGAATTTCCTAATTTAGTAATTCATGCAAGTATCGGATGCAACATTCAAACAAGAAAAGAAATGGAATTCTACAAGGAAGCTGGTGCAACTCAGTTTGTAGCAAGCACAAATTTTTATTCGTACGAGCCTCTGAGAAGACTAAAAAACCAAGCTGACAGCGTCGGACTTGGGCTTGAACTTTTAATATTTGGGAACAGATGTATAGGAGGGGTTGGAGGATGTGTGCTTCATGGATCTTTTAAAGATTTTTTTGAAGAAATAGTTGTTGAAGATACAGACGGAACAAGTAGGATAAAAGTTAGAGGAAATCCTAACAAAGGAGGGAGTTGTTTTAGACCTTGTCAAGATATTGATAATCCAAAAATAAGAGCACGAATTCCCAGCGAAGTTTACCAAAAGTATAAAGGAAAGAAAAATGAATCATTTGCTGTTGTCGAAGGCCTATATTGGTATCTTAGCTTAGGAGCTAAAACTCTGAAACTTCAGGGAAGAGAATATCCGGTTCCTTTAATTGCTGATATAACAAAGGCATACAGAGGATTTATTGATGATTATTTAAGGGGAGAGGATATGGATTCTAGTCCTTGGAAAGATGAATTAACAAAATTAGCCAAGAAGAGAGACAAGTTGAGAAAAGAAACTACTTCTGAATTATTAAAAAAAATAAGCTAAACTTTTATTAAAATTTATAAACAATTAATCTTTCTAAAAATATGGATAACTCAAGATTAATTCAGTTGATTAATGAGGCAACACTTTTGGCATTAAAGGATTATGGATGGGGTTCAATTTTTATTGAGCTTGAACGTATTGAACAGAAAAAGTTTGATAGTGGTTCTTTAGACTTATATTACAAAGCAATGGATAAACATAAAGGGTATGACCCTCGACAAACAAAAGGCTTAGTGATTTCTTTAGAAGAAAGCGAAATTATAAAAGGAGCATTAGAAGGAAGCGGGTTTAATCCTTTGAATTTTAATACTTCTTTGGTTCACTTTAATACAGAAAATTCTAGGAAATTGATTATTTACCGGAATAAAGTTCTTGGTTCAGATTGCTTATCTACAGCAGAATATATTCTTATAAAAAGAGAAAATAAAAAATTATACATTAATTAGATATGACCCCAGAACAACTTGAAAAAAAAGTGAAGGAGACCCTTAGGAAAGTAAAACTTTCTAAAAAAGAGAGAATCCTCGTCGCACTTTCTGGAGGGAAGGATTCAAGTGTGACAGCTTGCCTCTTGAAAAAATTTGGTTATGATATAGAAGGATTTCACATTGATTTGAAGATTGGGAAATATAGTAAAGAATGTTTGGCGTCTGTTAAGAAATTATGTAAACAGCTAGATATAAAACTTCATATTTACGACATAAAGAAAGAGATGGGTTCTGGGATGTGTTATCTTCGTTCTGCTGTTCAATCAAAACATAAGAAAGGGATGTTGAAAAATTGTGCAATTTGCGGAGTCATTAAAAAATGGATATTGAATAAAGAGGCAAGAAGATTGAAAGCGAAAGCGATTGCAACAGGGCATCATCTCGACGATGAAGTACAGATTTTCATGACAAATATATTCAAAGGAAGCCCTGAATTAAGTGCGAACTCTGGACCAATTTCAAGAAACATCAAAAATAAGAAACTCGTTCCAAGAATAAAACCATTATTCTATGTTTTCGAAGACGATATAAGAGAATTCTCCAAGAAACAAAAGCTTCCGGTAAATTATGACAAATGCCCTTGTGCAATAGATTCTTATAGAATCCAAGTTAGAGGATTCATAAATACATTATCAAGAAAAGAGAAAGAAAATATTATGAAGAATGCCGAAGAGGTCTTGAAGAAACTGAAAAGTAAAGGCTCAGAAATTCAGTACTGCGGACTCTGTGGGGAACTCTCGAGAAAAAGAATTTGTAAGAAGTGCGAATTGATGAGATAGGAGATTATTTATATTTGAAATGTTTCTGAATTTAATGAGAAAAGCAGATTTCTTCCAGCTCCTATTGCAGAGAATTCCAAGGCACGGAATGCCCAGAAGGGCTCAGGAATTATTCCCCTACATTGCTAGTAGTTATCTAAATGGAAAACCAATTTATGGTTTAGGATTGAATAAGAGAAATCAAAAATATGCAGATGATATCTATAGAAGACTAGATGATTCATCAACAAAAGCAATAAACCAGATAAGAATGGTTTTACTGAAAAAAGCAACAGGGGTAATGGCAGGACCACTTATGCATCCAATGGGTTTAACTGACGACATCGCATTCGCTGATACTATGATAAGATATTGCACAGAGTTTATTGGTAATAAAAGAGAAACTGTAGTGAGAGGGCTTGCGAAGACAGTGGGGGTTCAAGTAAAATTTCTGAAAAAGAAAAAATTGAAAGACGATAAAGAGGAATTAGAAAGAATAGCTAATGAACCCTCTTTTTACAATTTCCTATTTGATAATATAATGAACGAGGGGGACTAAAGGGTTTGCACGGAAAGTGATTTGCTTATAAAGAAAGGGAAAAAGTTGAACGAAAAGTGAGGAAAAACCACTCAAAAATAGTCCCAAATCTTTAAATACAATTTATTTCTTATTCTTTTCGTTGATACAACAATTAGTGACAAAAGAGGTTTAACACACAACATATTGTATATAACATTTCAATTAATAAAACAAAATGGAATGTATTTATTGCTTAAATGATTCGTCGAAAGTTACTGATAAAAGGAAATCTCCTGAAGGAATCAGAAGAAGAAGGGAGTGCCTTAAGTGCGGGAAAAGATTCACGACGTATGAAAAAGCATTTCAAAATAACTTTTACATCATAAAAAAGGATAAAAACCGAGAAAAGTTCGATAGAGAGAAACTTGAGAAAGGAATTTTCAAGGCGTTTGAAAAAAGACCTGTTTCCAAAGAGAAGATTGATAAAATGATTAATAACATAGAAGAACAATTAAGAAGAAAGGGGAAAAAAGAAATAACAAGTTCAGTTATCGGGGAGATAATTATGAAGAAAATAAAAAATCTCGATTCTGTCGCATACATTCGGTTTGCGTCAGTTTACAGAGACTTTCAGGATGTTAAGGACTTCAAAAAAGAAATAAAAGAATTGGACTAAAATGGCAGAATACAACAACGGACTAAAAGATGAATTGAATCTTCCGCAATCGTCGGTGAGCGTGCTTGAAGCAAGATACTTGATTAAAGATAATCATGGGAAAATAATTGAGACTGGAGAAGATATGCTAAGAAGAGTTGCGAGAGATATTGCTTCTGGAGAAAGTGATATAGAGAAGGCAAAGGAATTTGAAAAGAAATTCTTTGAGATAATGAGCAAAAGGTATTTTCTACCTAATTCTCCGACGCTGATGAACGCAGGAAGAAAACTTCAGCAACTATCTGCTTGTTTTGTTCTGCCAATTGAAGACAGTATGGAAGGAATATTCGAAACCCAAAAGAGCATGGCAATAGTTCACAAAAGTGGGGGAGGAACTGGATTTTCTTTCTCGAGACTAAGACCAAACGGAGCATTCATCCATTCAACAAGCGGGCATTCTCCTGGGCCTTTGTCTTTTCTCTTCGGGTATAATGAGAATGCAGGACAGATAACACAAGGAGGAAAAAGAAGAGGAGCGAATATGGGAATTTTAAGAGCAAACCATCCTGACGCTTTATGCTGGGCAAGAGCAAAGGAAAAGGAAGGGCAATTAAAAAATTTTAATTTATCAATTGCTTTCAGCAACGAAGAAATAGAAGCTATCAAAGAAGATGGGTATATCCTTATGGAAGACCCAAGACCTGGAAAGACATATACAATAGAAAATGCAGAAAAAAGAGTTAAGGAAATACATTTCGGAACAAATGAAAAATTCATAACTTCTTGGAAGATATCTAAAGATGAAAAATCTGTGATTGATTCTATCTCCAGAAAAGAAATAGGAAAAGTAGAAAATAATAAGATTTACCTAAGAGCAAGAAGTTTGTTTGGGGTAATTGTTGAAGGAGCATGGAAAAAAGGAGAGCCAGGGATAATTTTTTTGGGAAGAATGAATGAGGCAAATCCCACTCCAGAAATAGGAGAAATAGAAAGTACTAATCCTTGCGGGGAGCAACCATTACTTCCTTATGAAAGTTGTAATTTGGGAAGTATAAATTTGAGTGAAATGATTAATCCCGACGGTAAAATTGATGAAATCCTTTTGGAGCAAACCATCCGTTTAGCAACAAGATTCCTTGATAATGTAATTGATAAGAACAAATATTCATTAAAAGAAATTGAGGATATAACAAAAGCTAATCGAAAGATTGGATTGGGAGTCATGGGGTTTGCGCATATGCTTGTAAAGATGGGTGTAAGTTATAATAGTCCAGAGGCAATAAAAATTGCAGAGAAAGTTATGAAGTTCATAAATAATACTTCTAAGGATGAATCCCGAAAATTAGCAAAAGAAAAAGGAGAGTTTCCGAATTTTAGTCGAAGCATTTACAAGAACGGAGAACCGATTAGAAACTCGACGACGACGACAATAGCTCCAACCGGGACCATTGGAGTTATCGCTTCAACTTCACAAGGAATAGAACCAATATTCAAACTTATTACTTTAAGGAAAGTTAAAGACACTCTTGGACAAGATTTGATTGAAACTGATAGAATGTTTAAAGAATATCTTCAAAACAAAGGGTTATACGACGAGGAGATAATGCGAAAAATGGAGGAGGAAGGGTTGGAATTTTGGGACATCCCAGAATTTTCAGGAGTAAGAGATGAAATCAAAAGATTGTTTGTAACAGCTCACGACATCCCTACAGAACAGCATCTGCGGATTCAAGCAGCTTTCCAAAAGTACACTGACAACGCAGTTAGCAAAACCATAAATATGCCAAGTGAGGCAACAAAAGAAGATGTTGCAAATGCTTATTTAATGGCTTATGATTTGGGATGTAAAGGATTAACAATTTATCGGGACAAAAGCAGAGAGTTTGAATTGCTTACTGATGCGGGTAAGAAAGATGAAATCAAAGAAGGATATTTGCTTGGAAAGATTGATATTGAAAAAGAAAAAAGGCCGAAGCTCATAGGAACAACAGTAAAACAGCAAACCCCTCATGGCACAGCATTCATCACATTCAATTGTTTTGAAGATAATGGTTTGCAACCTTATGAGATATTTATCAACATCGGCAAAGGCGGGAGAGATGTCACTGCGATAGCAGAAGGATTTGGAAGATTGCTTTCATTAGCATTCAAATCAGGGGTTCCTTTAAAATATATTATCGAGCAACTAGGAGGAATAAGTGGAGAAACTCAGGCAGGGTTCGGAGTCGAAAAAATATTTTCTTTGCCTGATGCAATTGCAAAAGGATTAAGAGAAGCATATTCTCAGTTAGGAGAAGTAACCTCTAAAGAGAAACTTAAGAAAGAAAAAAGAATTGAAGCTCCCGAGGGAAAAATCATAAATTCTGGAAATTTCTGTCCTGATTGCGGGGGAAGCATGATTCATTCAGAAGGTTGTCAGAAATGTCTCAGTTGCGGTTATTCGAAGTGTTAAAAGATTCGCTTCGCTCATAATTAATGGCTACGAGCCAGACTTTGTCAAGGCTCTTCGCTAAGAAAATTTATAAGATGATAATAACTCCTTTAGTGAAACATTATGCGAGACGCTGATGTGGAGCCATTAATCGCGAACAAAGTGAGCCAAACTAAACCAAAAAATGAACTCAAAAACCCGAGAAACAATAAATTCTCACCTCAACAAAATTATTTCTGAATTCAGATTTAATAATCGAAAACTTAAACAACCTAAAGAATGTCCTTGTTATGAACAGAACAAACCATGCCATAATGTCGACGGGGAATTGAATTGTTTTTTATGTTATTGTCCTGAATATGATAATTCAAAAAGCGAAGGTGGTTGCAAGATAAATAGTCAGAAGGGCAAATGGTATTTTCATGATAAACTTCCTAAAGGAAAAATATGGGATTGTTCTGATTGTGATAATCCTCACAGGGAAGAAACTATAAGGAAACATTTAAAAAAATTATTTGGGGTTGATTAGGTTAGGAGTTCAAATATGGTAGTCAAGATTTTCGGGGCAATAGATATTCTTGTGGGGTTGGTTTTCTGGGTTTATTCAATGTTTAATCTTATTGGATGGAACTTGATGCCTAAAGGATTGGTAATTTTCTTTGGAATAATTCTGTTAATTAAAGGTGTAATCTTCGCAATCAGCATGGACTTCTTCAGCATCCTCGACGTGATAAGTGCAATAATAATTCTAATTGGAACCTCTGTCACACTTCCGACAATAATGGCACATGTAATCGCAATTTATCTTGTCGGAAAAGGAATTGTTAGTTTAGCTGGGTAGTTATAGTAAATTCTCTCCCACAACTTTTATAAATCCTCTTCGTTCTAAATTATTATGGCAGATAAGGTTCCTGAATTGACAAACAACGGATTTAATGAATTCACTAAAAAGGGGTTGGTTTTAGTGGACTTTTTTGCGGAGTGGTGTATGCCTTGTTTGATGTTGGCACCTATTCTCGACGAGCTTAGTGATACATTCAAAGGAAAGATTAAATTCGGAAAAGTTAATGTAAGCGATGACCCGGCTCTTGCACAAAAGTTTAAGGTAAATTCTATCCCAAATCTGACTCTTATGAAAGATGGAAAAGTAATCAACCAATTTATCGGGGCAATGTCTGGAGATGAACTCGAGGAAAAGTTGAACGAGTATTTGTGATTTGAGAACAATAATTCTTATAAAAAGAGTTTCCAAAGATTCTTTATGGTTACAAAGAGAGAAGCAAGAGGCATATGCTAGCGAGTTTGATAAATAGTATTATGAAAGATATGCCTTCAAAAAGAAAAGATAATTATTATAATAGGCTTGTTAGTTGTTAGGCGTTATAAAATTATTCTACAACAGAAACTGGTGGGAGGCACCCAAAAAGTGTTCAGAATATGCTTCCGAAATTAATTGATGTGGATTATTGTTCTGCGAGAGGGATGGGGGTTTTATAGCAAAAATTCTTGAAGATGGCTTAGTAAAAGAAACCTCTGAAAAAGCGAGGGAACATTTTTTAAATTATCTTAATAAATTCTCTAGCGAATAATCTGACAACGTCGGATTGTAAGCCCAAAATAATGGGCGAAAGTGAATCT
>JAHKAF010000100.1 GCA_018825865.1 Nanobdellota archaeon
ATATATTCTAATATATACTTTATATTATATATGCCACACTATACACTTTCGAATGCTTCTAAAACCCGTGAATCAGGGCTCAGAACATAAACATGGTCTTCTTTGAACCTCAACCCTCTGTAAATTTTCTGCCACAATTCCCGTCGTGCTTTGTCTTTATAAAAGTCCCAATAATGTTGGGGTTTTGTTTTTGAAAGAATTTTCCAGAAAGCCTCTTGTACATTTGGATTAGGATATTTAGTAAAAATAATGCTGTTACATTCTTCTCCAGGAAAGTCAATCCCTCTTGAAGCACGCGTCGAGAAAAGCACATCTACCTGCCCTTTCTTGAATTTTTCAATCAACTTTCCAGTCTTATCCTCGCTCTGAAGATCCCCCAATTTTTCCCTAGAGATTAAATTATCAATATCAAAAGTTTCTAATTCCTGTTCTGTTGGCAAATCAATAAAAGCATTTATGTGGACTAGGACAGGTTTTGGAGCTACTTCAACACACTTGCTAAGGGCTTTTAGATATTTATCTCGTTTGTCTTTTCCCAGTTTAGAATATCTGCAATCCATTTCTAAACCTGTTTTTTTAACTTCAATTCTTCCTTGTTGCTCTGTCTCAGCCTCGATAATTTTAAAATCTTCTAATCCAAAAACATTTTTCAAAACACTATCAGAATGAAGTGTCCCAGACATCAAAACAATTAGTTTATTCTTATCAACCATTTCTTTGAATCTTTTTGCAAGATTAGTTGTAACAATATTTGCTATCAAATTATCGTCTTTTTTACTAAATGTTACATAGCTCTCGTCAAAAAAATCTCCAAAAATAAGTGCGGTTTCTTCGACACTAAAAAGATAACTCTCCTCGTCAACTTCGTCAAGGAACTCAGATTTATACAAAAAGATTTTCAAAAGATCATAAAGCCCGGTTTCTCTTAATGGAATTATTTCTTCAGAACCAACCGCATCTTTAACTCTTTTGTTTCCTTTTATCTGTTTTAATGTGGAGCTTATTTCCTCTATAATTTTCCCGACGTTTTCCTTATCACTAAAAACATTAACTAAAGAATTTTGTAGGCGTTCAATATTGATTGTTCTTTGGTTCGAGAAACTATCTAAGAACTCGTCACATTCGTCGATAATCTCAACTTCTGTTCTTGGTTTTCTGTTAAGCAAAGATTCAAGTTTATATTTTAAAGAATTAAACACAATCACGTCGGAGTCCACATAATAATTAAATTGTTCATAAAACTTGCAACCAGGTTTTCTGTGGTAAAAGACAAATTCAGTTCCGTCTAATCCGACGTATTTTTTTTGGATTGCATTCGTAAAACTTTTTCCCCCCAACTCATACTTCGACGGAATCACAGGACTCCAATAAGGACAAGCACCTGCAACAGACATTCGTTTAACATCTTTCACCGACTGAAAGTTTTTGTAATTCACGTCTTTATTTTGCTTAAGATATTCCTTGATTTTCCCTGAATTTTTATCTTTAATTTCTATCTTGCAGGGAAGGTCTTTTCTATTTGCAGAAACATCATTTTTGATTCCTTCTTCCCTTTTCCCTGCAAAAATATCATGAAGTTTAGAATTAATTTCTCTCTTAATTTTTGGAATCTCACCCCCTCTCTCAATGAACTTGCATTTATGATTTGCTCGACCTGTGATAACACTTATCTTCAGCTTTTTCCCATTTTTATCCAAGATATGTTTGGCACTTCCATAATCTCTTTCATATTGTGCCTGCAGATTTTTTATCGGCACCACAACAGAAGCCTTCCCTAATTTTTTTGCAATATTCAGCGCAATCGCAGAATTATGAACAATCATTCCATTAGCAATAAAGTTGTGATGTTTTGGAACCTCTAAATCATATGTTTCACCGTTGCCAATATGTTCAATAAGTTTTATTTTATCCCATATAATCTCTTCCTTACAGATAAAAGATAAATTATCATCTCTAATATACTCATTTATTTTCTTAATATGTTCTCTGAGAAAATCTATTTTTTGTTGATTGAACACAAAAGGAGTTTTTACAGATTTATCTTTTCTTATTTTCTTAAATCCAATATTTCCCCTTAATTTTTCTATTTCTTCATAATTCAGGAATCTATCTAATTCGGTGTAATTATATCCTTTACTTTTGAGGTATTCTCTTATTACTCTTGGAACCTTATCGATGTTTGTAAATTTGTGATCTTTTGTTTCACTAAAAAGTTCTAATGCTAATTTTTGTTTTCTCCCAATAAACCCAATATTTGCTATATACTTTCTGATTTGTTCTTGATTGGAGATATAAATTCTCCACGAATATTCTGGGTTATCTCTAAATCTTTTAGAAGTAATTGTATGATGTACCCCAAATCTTCCTAAGAGTATTGAGACATCCATTATTAATCTCTTTGAGATTGAAGAGTATTCTACAACTATCTGTCCTGAATTTCTTTTGTAAATTGATCCATCGCAGGAAAATAATATCTTTAGGAATAATGCAACCATTTTATCGTCTAGGTTAAAAATAATTTTTGGCACAAATTTATCTCCAGATTTCTTTCCATCTAATCCATGTTCTCTAATAAATAATCTTAATTTGTTTGTTGTTCCAAATCTTGTATCCATTAAACCAAATTTTATAGAAACCTCTTTATCTCTTTCTTTTATTTCTCCATCTGGAAATAGATTTTTTAAGGAATTAATATAATCTGCCCTTATTTCTGGATTTTGATTTGCACATTGATAAAACTTCGGAGAACCAACTTTATCTCCTAATTTACCTTCGGCAATTAGATGAGCCAATATTTTTATCTTATTCTCTTCATATTTAATCTTATCATTTACTTCTATCCTATTTGGCAAACAAATATATGAAGAACTATCTAATTTTTCTAGAGGTTTCCATTCCACCCCATTTTTTGTGATTGTTAAAAAAGGATGATTCTGGGAGGCAATTATCTCTCTTCCTGTTCTTGTTTTTAGTTTGTGCAATTTCTTTTTCCCAGTTTTTCTAACATTCTTAAAAGTCGATTCAATTAATTTTCCTTTAGAGTCTACTGAGATAATCTTACCTTCCTTTCCATTCAAATCTTTTATTTTATAATATCCAAAATATTTCTCATGAGAGGGTTTACAAAAAATAAGACTATCTTTGTCAAGACATTTACCTGTTCCACAAATTCCATGAATAAAAATAACTTTGTTTCCCTCCTCAACAGCCTCGAGAACCTCTTTCACAACATCCTGCTGAGTCTTCCCGCTAGAAAAACATAACGGCTCAAGAAACTTCTCACCCTGATACAAAGACCATGTCATGAGTTAAGAAAAAGAGGTGAAGTTATAAGTTTTGTGGGAGAGAAAAATTAAATATTATTTATGGAGTTAAAGGAACCATAAAATCATGAATATTATCACTTATTCCGAGAATCCCTTGTTTTTTAAATTTTTCATCAATAACATTCATCGTATTTTTAACAAATTTCTCAAGTGTTACACTTCTAAGGGCTTTGTATCCTTCATCTGTTAATCCATATCTGTCTCCCCATAATCTATATCCCCTATATATGTTTCCGAATACTTTTTGGCTTTCTTCAGTAGAATCGATAAACCCAAACTTTATCATCGCTCGATGTGTTTCGGCATCGATATATTCTTTAAAAGAATAGCCTTTCTTATCAAAAATTGATTTTACTACATTAAGAAAGACGCCTTCGACAAATCCTTTTTTATTCAATTTAAAGTAATGTTTTCTTAATTCTTTTAAATCTTCAGAAGGAATAACATCTGTAAGAAAATCATAATCATCCATAAATTATTTACTACAATCTCCTTTTTAAAAATTATTATCCTCCACTATCTACTAGAAAAAGTCCCTTGTTCTAACTATTGATATAAGACTTGTCTGATATTTAGATTATTAAAATAAATTATCCAAACAGAGCAGACAAGCCTTCAGCTGCAGCTTCTTTCTTTTCTTCTTTTGGCTTTGCTTCTACTTTCTTTGCTTCAACTGGAGCAATTCCAGAAGCAGGAGAAACAGCCAAACTCGCGCTTTCCAATTCTTTCGCGATGTCAACACCTTTCAAACTGGCAACAAGAGACTTTATTTTCACTTCCTCAGCCTCGCCACCAGCAGCCGCAATAATATCTTTTATGCTTCCTTCACTAACTTCTTTTCCAAGTTTGTGCAACAAAAGCGCTGCGTATATGTTTTCCATTTATTTATCCTCTCCCTCAGTTTTATCTGATTGAGTATTATAGATATAGATTCTTAGAGCTTCGAGATATCTTGGGTGTTTTTTAAGGATTTCATTGTCTAATGTAGTAATTACGCTTATTAATTTAGAATATGCTTCAGAGAGTTTTTCAGGAGAAACCATCCCTGCTAATCTTAATTCCGCCTTTTCATCAACTGACCATTCTTTTACTTTATCAGATAATTCTCCATATTTATTAGGGCTATTCATTCTTTCTAAGATTTTTCCACATCCTCCTATAATCTTTAATGGCTTTTCTAATAATATTAAATCTAGGGTATAAGCTCTCACGATTTTTTTAGCTTCTTCATAAGTCATTTCATTTTTTCTCTGAGATCGTTGAATTAATCTGCCCGTCATTTTACTTCATCCTCCCTTTTAGTTTCATCCTGATTCTCGTCGCTGTTTTCATTAGCTTCGCCTTTTGTCTCAGAATCTTTTTCAATAGTTAACTCACCACCACTTTGTTCAACTTGTTCAGTAGATTTATCATTGCTATCTGGCGTTTTTTCTTTCAGTGCCTCTACTCCAAACTTCTCCAAAGCTTTTCCATGCCTTGCCCCTTTACCAATTAAAAATTTGATAGTATCTTCTGTCGGATAACCAATTTCAACAGCAAAAGGAAGTGCCTTGCTATAAGCTGATTTGAGATTCTCTAAAGCTCCTGCCCTGTCAATTTTTATTCCTAAGTATAATTTTCTTTTTTGAGTATCAAATGCAGCCAAAGTGATGAATCCAACTGAAAAAGGTTTAATATCCAATTTACTCATTACATCAGCAACTGCTTGAGAAATTTTCCCTCCTTTCTTCACAATAACTTTATTCGCAATAATTTCTAATTTACCTTGTGTAACTTTTGTTTTCAACCCCACCGCACCCAACTCACTAATCGCTGGTCCAGGCACAAGTTCAGTCATCCCTGCTTCTATTTCAATATCTAATGGAGCCTCTTGCCCAGCTTTTGCCTTCGCAGGACTTTTGCTCTCTTCCAAATCTGACGCAAGTTCAAAAGCATCCATGTCTGAAAATAAAATCGCAATACTATCTGTAAGTTGTCCTTTAAGTTCTTGAACAGATTTGTCGCTTGAAGAATCTATTGCCCTAAACATAATATTCTTCTTCGGAACTTTAACTATTGCCTTGCCCCTCAACTTTTTCACAATTTCCTGAAACTGCGAACCAGGAATGTTCTTTATCGACGCTAAAAAAATAGTCTTCTTACTTTTTATTAGTTCAGTTAATTCTTTAACCGCGCACTTCTTACTTTCTGGAATTGGATTTTGCCTTTTTGATTTCATCTCATTTCACTCCTATCTTAATTGGTTTGCTCATGGTCAATTTAATTTCTATGTTCTTTATGTTCTCTTTATCCCTCGGCAAAGCTTTGATGATTTCATTGTAAACTGATTCAATATTATCCAAAATCTTTTCATCTTCCATACTCTGCTTCCCAATCGCCAATTTTATGCTCGCTTCTTTAACTCTAACTTTTATAGTCTGATTGATTTTATCTTTTAGTTCTTTTATTGTTTTGTCGTCGGCATTAAGGATAATCCCTAATTGAGGAGAAGGCATTTTTCCAGTAGGTCCAAGAACACGACCGAAAGCAGTCGCAACTTTTGGCATCACACTTCCCTGCGCAATAAAAAAATCAAACTTTTCAACAAGTTTCTTAAGATCTTTCTTATCAGAATATTTCTTGAATTGGTCAGGAGTAATAGTTTCGACATTAGTACTCTTAGATTCTAAAAACCCGCAAATTTTCTTATCTTTAATCTTGTGCGGAACAGAGATAAAAAGATTCAGAGGCGTTCTCTTAACATCATATTTCTGAAGATTCACTATCAGGTCTACTGACTGGTCAAACTTTCTTTCCTTGCTCTTCTTCAATTCAGTTAGAGCATTTTGCAATTGCTTTCTCAATTCTGACATTTTTCTGGTTACCTACTACCGACGCACGAGGACATAGAACTTATCCCTCAGTGATGTAGTCAATGGTATAATTTTGAGATAATTTGGGTTTATAAAATATTTGGTTTTTGTCCCGCCCCCCATAGGCGCTGACGCGCAGAGAAATTAACATTATAATTTTGTATAATATGTTGGGAAACTGGGGCCTTTTATATTATTTATTAATTTGCTAACTACCCTTTACTATTCAAGCGAAGCGAGGCTATTTTTGTATCACAATAATCCTTAAATACCTTTTCCAATTTTCTCTCGCATGATTAAATTATCTATACTCGCGACTTCCATCGGAGGCAAAGAAAGAAGTTGCCCTTCAGAGATTCGGGGAGAGAGCGCGAGAGAAACAAGGGGTGCTCTCGCATGGAACTCGTAGCATTACTTTCATCAGGAAAAGGAACATGGGCACAGATTTCTGGGCTGATGACCCACGGAGAATGGGACAAGGTTATTCTTTTAGGAGGGGATTTTGCAAAACAGTTCAGTCATCAGAAAGAGTTTGAATTCATTAAGATTGATTTAGATAAGAAATTAAAAGACTTGAGAGATGAATTGTCTAAAAATCTCAAGGGAAAACTTAGGGGAACAGAAGTCGCCCTGAGCATTGCAAGCGGCGACGGCAAAGAGCACATGGCACTGATTTCTGCTTTAATCAATCTGCCAGTAGGAATCCGTTTCGCAGCATTAACACGAGATGGTGTTATTGATTTGTAAGATGGAACGATTATCTGTTGAAGAAGAAAAAAGACTTATAGAATTAATACATAAAGGATATCATTTTCTAGATAAAAATGATAATAACGATGAAGGATGGATTGTTACGCCTTTTAGGAAAAAATATAGTGTAGAAGAATTATTAGAAATTAAATCTCAAAAATTGGAGTTTGGGAATAGGGAGCAGATTGAAAAGATTAAAGCACTTGAATTTTAGAATTAGTTCATAGAAAAGCATCCCACTTAGGAGATAGAAGGCTTTCATTTCTATTCTAGCCCCCCTCAATCTTTAAAATTATTCTTACTCTTCATCCTCTCCAAAACCCTGCTTTCAATTTTCTCGTCGAGAATTCCTCCTAAAAATTGATTGATAGAATTAAAAATATTTACTCTTTTGCTTTCATTATTGAATTTTCATAGTCTCTTTTCTGATTATTTCTAAACGCCTCTGCTTCCTTCTTACTTATATATCCATCTCCAAGCTCTTCCTTATCTTTTTGAAAAATTCTATCTGCGTCAATATATAAACTATGCTCCTTCCTTATCGGAACTTCTGATAACTCATTTCTTCTTCTATAAAACTCTACAGCCTCTTCCATAAGTGTCTTCGTTCCTGCATCCTCAAAATTATAGTCAAGACCCTTTCCAAAATTTGCAGGAGAAACCCCAGATTTCTTTTCCCCTGTATAAGTAGAATTTGGTGACCTAACCATTCTTTCCAAATCACACCCAGCTACTAATCCAAGCGAAGTAAGTGCAAAAAATCCTCCAACAACATAAGGCAATATATGTTTTCTCAAATCCATAACACAACAACTATTTCATACTTTTTAAATTATTATGTCCTACAAAATATATTTTAATCTTCAATCTTAGATTCCTTTAATCTTCAAATCCTTTTTATTCTTCCCCAGAACCAAAACCCTGCTTTCGATTTTCTCGTCGAGGATTTTCATATCAACATCAATTTTATTTAATTCCTCAACAAGCTTCTTTGAAAATTTTTTCATTTCGTCGTGCGTTGGCATTCTATCATAACCAAGTCTCTCCCGAGCAAAACCAACGCTCATAAATCCCTTCAGCTCCACAAACATTGGTTGAGATTTCTTAATCATTTCAGCATATTCTTTAATGTGCTCGTCTTTCATATTCAAATCTTTTACAAGATTCATTCTAAAAACCGTCCGGCATCTGCCCTCAACTTTAGATTTATGGGGTACACCCTCCTCCAGACCTACTTGGTTGGGTGCCAAATCTGGCAAAAGTTCCAAAGTCTCATTCAATTTTTCCCAAGCATCTTTTTTAGAACTTCTATGGAATTTACCATAAAGTTTTTTATTTGAAGTATTAACAGAAACATAGAGTTGAGTTGGCAATTGATTCTTTTCTTTAAGCTCTTTAAGTTTCTCAGGATAAAGCCCGTTTGTCACAAGAAAACTTGTCTTTCCACGTCGATGAAGTTCCCCAATCAAATCCCCAAGTTTTTCATAAACAGTCGGCTCCCCTGAAAGCGAAATCGCAAACTGTGTCGGTTCCTGCGCCTCTTTCCATTTTTTCTGATTTGCCCGACTTAATTGTTTCTTCTTTGAATCCTTATCAATTTTAAATCCCATTAATAATTTTCTCTGGGCTTCAATACACTTATCAATAATCTCCGACGGCGAATCAACATCACCAATCAATTCATCTCCAAGCGTATGCTCAATCGCCCTCCAGCAATGCACGCATTTATTCGGGCACCACATAACAGCAGGGGTCATCTGACAGCAAAGGTGCGACTTTATCCCATAAAACTGCTCCTTATAACAAACCCCTTCTTCCCTCAAAGATTTCTTAGTCCATCGGCAAATCTGCACAGCAGAATGCTTTCCAGCAACCTCATAATGTTGTTTCTTCAGCAATTTTTTAATATTATCTGGAATCATGTTAAAAACAAGAATTAATGGAATTTTAAACTTTCCTAAAAAAACCCAACAGCCCACTTAACCATTAATATAATGAATAAAAACAAGATAAAATAAGTCGCGAATTTGAATAACCTTTCTGAAATTTTTTCGCTTTTTGTGATTCCTAAAACTGTCAGATAAAAGAACCTCCCACCGTCGAGAATTCCAAGAGGCATCATATTAAATAAGGCTACCAGAGAATTAATTATGACAATCCACCACAAAAGGTCTTTAACAAACAAACTCGGGTTATTTTTAGGTTCATAATAAATATGAGGTTTAGCATAAGAAGGAAATAAACTTAGGATTGCTCCTCTAAATCCTGTTCTTGATTGGTCATAAAATCCAATTCCTACCCAAGGCAATCCTGGATTTTCAGGATTTTCTCCGAGCGTTATTTCATATTCAACTTCCCCATCACTTGAGATTGTTTTCATTTTTACTTTATCTCCAGGAGAATACTTTTTAATTTCAATCTCTAGTTTTTCAATACTATTTATTTTAACCCCATTAATTTCACTAATTATATTTCCTAAATCAACATTGATTGCAGGGGCATCGTCGTATAAAATAACTGCTCCTTGGATTCTTTCTTGCCCAGATAAAATTTCTTTTGTTGTGACATAATTTCTTTGATTTGCTTCTATTTTGTTAAAGCCAGTTTCATTTAATAAATCTAAAATGCCAGCGTAGGAAGGATTTGTTAATTCAACCCCATTTACTGAAGTAATATTTTGGATTCCAACACTTGTATAAGAGTATGTGTTAAACGCGACTCCTGCAGCAGTAAAAGTATAAGTAAAAAACCAGAACAAGATTATATAAAATAAAATTGCAGTTAGAAGATTCGCAAAAACCCCTGCAGATAAAATACTCATCTGCTCAAATTTTTTCGCTTTTTTCATCTGTTTTTCTTCCTGCTCTACAAATGCCCCAAATAATGCAGGAAAATATTTTAGAAATGCAAAGCCAGTAGATTTTATTTTGACCCCAAATCTTTTGGCGAAAATTCCATGCGAGAATTCATGAACTGTAGCCACGATTAAAATAGAGACGATAAAATATATAAAATAAAACGGCGGGAAAAAACTCTGTAATCCAAATAATTTTGGAAAGTAAGGGATTAGAGGAGCAATTGGAGGAGCTTTAATCATTTTTGAAATAGGAGAAGTAAGGTACACATAAACTGTTTGGATAAGAAGATAAAGCATCCCTGCCATCAGAATATAACCGATTCCTATAGAGAAATAGCTTAGGGCTTTCAATGTTCGTTTATATTTATTTCCAACATAATCAATCAGCTTGACTCCCCACTTTGTCTTATATAAAAAAAACGGCCCGTCTTTAGAAAGATTCTTCCGATTCATATAAAGAAAAACCGCAGAGAATATCACAAATAATCCCAACAACACCAAATCATATACAACAAAACTCATTATTTTTTTACCTCTATTAATTATTAAGGAATTTAATTTAAAAAACTACTTATTTTTTCTTCAAAGGTCTAAAAGCTTTCTTAGTACACTTCCTGCATCTAACTTTTCCTTTAAGAATTTTTTGTGGGTCTGCCCTCTGTTTCGACTGGCACTTCTTACAGACAAACACATTTTTGAATAATCTATTTTGTGCCTCAGGTATTTTTGCCATAATTAATTTAAAAGAAATGGGTTTTTAAGGTTTTTCTGTTTATAATTTCCTCTTAATTAATTTCTCTTCTCAAAAATACATGTCAGAATTTCTATAACTTCCGCTTTATTATCTTCTGGCCCTCAATATCCCAATACTCGCAGTTTCCACTTTCTTCTAGAGAATTAAAAACTTCTTCATCCGGGCAATCAACCTCGAGAGTTTCAAAAGTTTCCAAATCCATTATACTTACTTTTTTATTCTCTTTAGATAAAATCTGTGCTTTTTTCTTGTTAACTAACGGAACTTCAAATCTTTCATGTCCTGGAACCACGAACACTTTTTTTTGAGGAGATATAAGTCCCATTGCCTCAATCCTACATTTCGAATGCCCATGTTTCCCTGTCTTACTTATATCTATTTTTTTGACCACCAACGGCTGACCATCAATTAAAATATTCGTCCCAACCCGTATTTCTGTAGCACTAATAATTTTCAAAACCATGATTTAAGAAAAAGAGATATGTTTATAAAGATTTTCTAAATTAAAAAATAAATGGCACTAAATAAAAAAGATTTCATTGAGATAGAATTCACTGGAAAGGTCAAGGACGGAGAAATTTTTGATTCAAATATTAAAGAGGATTTGGAGAAGGTCAATTCAAAGCTTGAGACAAAACCATTCATCTTTTCATTAGGTCAGGACATGTTTCTTAAAGGTGTGGATGAATTCCTCCTAGGAAAAGACATAGGAGAATATAAGATTGAATTGTCAGCAGAAAAAGCGTTTGGAAAGCGAAACCCAAAACTTATCCAATTAATGCCATTGAGAGTATTCAAAGAACATAACACAAACCCTGTTCCAGGAGTAATGTTCAACTTCGACGGAAGAATCGGAAAAATATTATCCGCGTCTGGAGGAAGAATAAGAGTTGATTTCAATAATCCAATTGCAGGCAAGGACGTCGAATACAAAATAAAAATTTTAAGAAAAGTAGAAGACAAAGATGAGAAGACAAAAGCACTGATTGATTTTTTATTTAGAAAAGATTTCAAGTTCGAGATTAAAGACAAGAAACTATCTTTAGAAGTGGACAAAGGATTCAAGCAGTTTGTTGAAATGTTCGCAGACAAATTCAAAGATGTTTTGGACTTGGACTTGGAAGTTAAAGAAGAGGGAGAGGAGATTCCTTCTAAAAAATCAACGAAAGATAAAGTTGAAGAAAAGGTTGAGGAAATGAAAGAAAAGATTGAGGGGAAGGAAAATGAAAGACAAGTTTGATAAAATATCTAAGGACCTTTTGCCAAAGCTAAAATATCTATCCGAAAATAATAAGCAATTAGTAATTGTTTTTTCAGGAATCCCTTGTTCTGGTAAAACATATATCGCGAAAATCCTCGAGGACAAATACAAAGGAGTTAGGGTAAGAAGCGACGACATTATGGCAATAGTCAGTGAGAATAATATCGTGGATACTATTGAGGAAAATGAAAAGATAAAGAAAGAATATGTTTACAATCTATTAGAAGATATTCCCTTCAAGAATAGCCTAATAATCCTAGATGAATCAATAGATAGAACGCACAAAAAACTATTATCTCTCTTAGATTCTAAGACCCTAAACTATTTTATTATCAATCTAGAAATCTCAAAAGAAGATGCTATAAAGAGGACTAAAGAAAGAGAACCAGAAGAAGATTGGAAGAATTGGGTTAATAGGTTTGAGAGATGGACAAAAGAACATGAAGATTGTCTTAGAAATATAAAACCAGATATAACTATTGATGGAATGAACCCTGATTTGGATAAACTTTATGATGAAATTGAGAAGAAGTTAAAATAATTAACTAATAATCCGGTGAACAAACCCTTTTATCTTTTCAAGATATCTTTCGTCTCTATCTTTTTTATAAGCTAAGGGTCTTCTTTTAATAGTTTCTTCTAACCATCCTAATAATCCATATAACTTCGCACTAGCATTTTCGTCTATTCTAATATTTTCAAATTTTACTCCTTTTGGAAACTTTCCATCTTTTTCACCTTTCTTTGCTATAGCCATATATTCTCTATAATGCAGAGGGAAAGTATCAATCCCAACTCTATCTCCTGATTTAACCTTTTCACCAAGTAATAAAATATCTTCTTCACTATCTGCTCCTTCCATCCAATACATCTGCCCTATCTTTCTTTTCTTTTTGGTTTCAAGTGCTGCTTTCAACCTTGGATTTTTCCATTTGCTCTCTCCTCCAGGAAGTACAAGATAATCTAGAGATTTTCTGCTCGTCAATATAACTAAAGAAACAAATAAGAGAACCAAACCAATTAGATGAAATGATAAATAAGATTTTTGGAAGTAAGCATTGACACTATACCCTGTTAAAGAAACCTCCCAAGAGAGTAATATTAAAGAGATTATTAGGAGCAGATACCCTGCTATTTTTCTCATAGGTAAGAGTAATAATCTATTGATTAAAAAACTATCCCAAACAATCACAATAATTCTTTATGTTTTTTGTTTACAAAAAATATTCGACAAAGTCGATGTGCTAACACTATGCGAAGTGATTGTATCGACGAGCGTCTAGGTAATGATGAATCCCAACACAATAATCCTTTATGCAAATCACTGCGTGGATTTGTGTTTAGGTAATTATCGCAGATTCTAATGTTCATCTCACTGCAATAATCCTTAAAAACTCCTCGTGCTTTTTTTTAAGATGGAGGATGTTTATAGTCAAGAAAGAGGGAGTAGTTATTCAGATATTCCTTCGAGTTTATCGCCTGAAATAAGAGAAATTGACAGGGAGTTAGCAGAACTTTTGAAAAAGCAATCAGCAAAGATTAAAGTTATCGGTGTTGGAGGAGGGGGCGGAAATTCTCTGAGCAGAATGAGGGAGATTGGGATTAAAGGAGGAGAGCTTATCGCAGTTAATACTGATGCTCAGGATTTATTATATACTAATGCAGACCAGAAAATCCTTATTGGAAGAGAGTTGACACAGGGGTTGGGTGCAGGAAGTAATCCAAAGGTAGGGCAGGAAGCAGCAAAAGAATCTGAATCAGAGATAAAGAAAAAAATCGCAGGAAGTGATATGATTTTCATTACTTGTGGTTTAGGTGGTGGAACTGGTACTGGTGCAGCCCCGGTAATAGCCAATCTCGCAAAAAAACAAGGAGCATTAACCATCGGAGTTGTCACATTACCATTTACAATTGAGGGGAGAAAAAGGATAGAAAATGCAATGGAAGGGTTAGAAAAAATGGAAGCAGCTGTAGATACTTTAATAGTTATTCCGAATGATAAACTTCTTGAGTTAGCCCCAGACCTCCCTCTGCACACAGCATTCAAAATCGCAGACGAGATTCTAACCAATGCTGTTAAAGGAACAACAGAACTTGTAACGACTTCAGGTTTAGTTAATTTGGACTTTGCAGATATAAAAACAGTAATGGTCGACGGAGGAGTCTCGTTGATTGGAATGGGAGAATCAGATACTGAGCAGAGAGCTCTCGACGCTGTTGAAAAAGCAATACAAAATCCTCTTCTCGATGTTGATATTTCAAATGCAACTGGCGCGTTAGTAAATATAATTGGGGGTCCTGACATGAGCTTGGATGAATGTAAGACTGTAATTGAAACAGTAGGAGATAGATTAAGCCCTGACGCAAAATTAATTTGGGGCGCGCAAATATCTCCTGACATGGAAAAGACCTTAAGAGTTTTATTAATTGTAACTGGAGTAAAAAGTTCACAAATCCTCGGGCACGGAGAATCAGTTGAATCTCTCCGCCACAAGGAAATTGAGGAAGAATTAGGTATTGAGTTTTTTGAGTGAGAAGATGTTTGAACTAATAATAGATAAAGAAGAAGTTTTAGAAAAATTAATGAATTATTCTCCTGGAGATAATAATATATCTGGAGATATAAAATTAAGACAAGGTGCAGAACATGTAATTCCTATTTATGATGATTTGGATGAAGATATTCAAAATCAATTTCCACGAGAAAAGATTATGTCTCAATATGATTTTCTAAAACAAAATGTTCCTTTGGATGAGAGTTTTCTTTAAAACTCCTTCAATCTGCGAATGTAAATGAGCAGTTATTTCACCAACAAACATTTTTTAAACTCCCAACATTTCTACAAATCATGGTAAAGAAAACTTTCAACTCATTGAAATCATTTGTCTTAAAATCTAAACGAGTTTGGATGGTTCTGAAAAAACCGACGAGAAAAGAATTCGAGACAATTGCCAAGGTTTCAGCGATAGGGATTCTCCTGCTTGGTTTAATCGGTTTTGTAATCTCTTTGGTGATGAAGCCGTTTGTTTAGGAAAATTTATAAACCCAAAATTTTAAGTATTATCATTATTCTTTAATATTATGTTTAAAGGATAGTTGGAACAAAATAAAGTGATATTTATAATAAAAGTAACCACAAACAAAGAAGAGAATGCGGTTAGTATGATTGCAGATAGAATTGAGAAAAAGGACCTAAATATATATTCTGTTTCCCGACCACATGGGTTAAGAGGATATATTCTTCTAGAGGCAGAGGACAGAGATTCTGCAGAAGAGGCTGTGTTCAATCTCCCGTATGTAAAAGGAATAATTGGAAAGACAATTGGATACGAAGAAATCAAGAATATGGTTGAGCCTTCTGTTGAAACCATCTCGATAAAAGAAGGAGATATTGTAGAAATGATTTCAGAACCTTTCAAAAAAGAAAAAGCAAAGGTCGTGAGAATAGATAAACAAAAAGAAGAAGTTGTCGTGAGTTTGCTTGGCGCAGTGGTTCCATTGCCAGTAACAGTAAAGTTGGATAATGTTAAGGTAATAAGACGTGAAGAAATGGAGGAAGCTGAGGATGAATGAGTTTTATAAATTATTTATAAGAACAAAATTGTGGTTTATAGAGGATAATATGCCATTCCATAAAGAGAGGATGCAAACATATAGGGATTTCCTCGCTTCGTCAGCATTAGATACAGAAGGAAGGGCTTATGTAAAAACCATCTATGAGGCTTATTCTAAAAGGTATCATCAATTATTAAACGAAAGAAATACATTAAATACATTATTAACTAAACTACAAAATGCAAGTTAAAATATTAGCAGAAGGCGGAGAAATGAAACCAAGCCCAGCATTGAGCCAAAAGCTCGGGCCAATAGGAATTAATGTTAATCAAGTTATTCAGAAAGTAAATGAGGCAACAAAAAATTTCAAAGGAATGAAAGTTCCTGTTGAGTTAGAAATTAATCCGTCGACAAAGGATTTTGAAATAAAGATTTTCTCCCCACCAGTTTCAGAATTAATGAAAAAAGAATTAGGAATCGAGAAGGGTTCATGCGAACAAAAGAGATTCAAGCAGGCAAATGCTTCAATAGGACAAATAATCTCGGTAGCAAAAACAAAATCCCAAAATTTACTTTGTAAAGATTTGAAATCAGCTGTAAAAACAGTTGTTGGAACTTGTGTAAGTTTAGGGGTTTTAATTGAGAATAAACCTGCCAAAGAAATTGAGAATGAAATAGATGAAGGGAAGTATGATAAGGAAATTAAAGGCGAAATAACTGAAACCTCCGAGGATAAAAAGAAAGAATTAGAAGAATATTTTTCAAAGGTAAAATTAGAGCAGGATAGAATAAAGAAACAAGAGCAAGCTCTAAAAGAAGCCAAGGAAGAAAAAGACGCCAAGAAAGCCGGAACAGAAGAGTAGAAGAATAGTTTTATAAATCATTTCATCCCTTTTTTCATAAGGGGATGTGGTGTAGCTTGGTAGCATTGCAGGTTTGGGACCTGCCGACCCAGGTTCAAATCCTG
>JAHKAF010000101.1 GCA_018825865.1 Nanobdellota archaeon
AGAGTTGAAAATGAAAAAGTTAAAATTAGCGGAAGGTTTTAGGTTTGGAACTAACGGAGTTAAAGCTATTGAGGTTTCTTCTAAAAAAGACATAGAAAGTGGTAATGTGGTTTACATCGAAGTAAAGGGAGAGTATGATAAAACTAAAACAACTTTAAGTGATAGATTTTATTTTATTCTTGAGGGTAAAGGAGAATTCATCTCTGAAGATGAAACAATAGGTGTTGAAAAAGATGATTTGATTATTATCCCTAAAAATACTATTTACTTTTATCGAGGAGAAATGAAGTTAATATTGTTTAATACTCCTGCTTTTAATTAAGATTATTCTTCCGTTAGATATGTTTTTCATCTAAACAATTGGTAAATTCCGACGATAACTACTGCTATAGGGCCGACTTGTCTTAGAAATTCAAGAGGTCCGAGAGGAACCCAAATCAGAATCGCAGCAATAATCAGAATCAAACCAATCCATTGATCTTTGCTAAATTTTGTCATAATCATTTAACGAATTATTTTTTATAAATATTTGGAAGATTAAAAGATATTTTGCAGGAGAGCAATCTTTATAAATTGTTAAATTTTAATTGTTCAATGAAAAGAGGATTTGTATTAGGGGTTGTTGTTTGTTTACTTTTGTTAAGTTTTGTAAATGCTGTTGATACAGAAATAAAAATTAATACCTTGTCTAATCATTCTGTTAATATAAATTTTCTAAATCCTGAAAGTACGAGTGTGGGGGATTTGATGTTTGATACTGAGACAATATTGATAGGAGAAGATGGAGAAGGGTCATACACTTTTGTTAATGAGGCAGATAATTTTGATTTATCTGTTTTTGTTATGGATAGGAATACAAAAGTACTTTATGAAACTTTTGAAGAACTAAATTCAGGAGATGACATAACACTAATCCTTTTTCCAGGGATTCCAAAAGAATCAATGATTGAACTTGCTTCTGAGAAAGTAATTGAGGAAATCGAGGAAGTAGATACTTCTGATGAAAATCAAACTACTGAAGTAAATGAAACAGAAGATTCTGAATTTGGAGTGGTTGGAGAAAATGTATCTATTGATGAAAATGTTTCAGATAATACAAACTCGACAATCGACTTTTTAGGGTTTTTCAGAAAAGTAGGTTTTGCATCTTCTGATGGTAAAGGTTCTTTTTCTAATAACAAAATTTATTATGGGTTAGGGGTTTTGCTGTTGCTAATGATTTTGTTTTTTGTCTTTAGAACTAATAAATTATCTCTCAAAAAAATTTCTGTTGATGGGTTAAATGGGGATGTGAAAGAAAAAGAAGAAGATTTGGAAGATGCCGAGGAAGAATTAGAGAAGATGGAGGAGAAAGTTAAAAAGTTAAAGGAGCAGAAAGAGGACAAGATTAAATCTGTAAAACAAAGATTAATTGAGGATGAGAAAGAGCTGATGAGATTGAGGGCTAAGAAAAAAAGAGAAGGATTAGGTTTCTAAAAAGGGTGTTGCTTATAAACAAGTTAGTTTAATATCAGCGAGCCGACGCTGTCAGGATTGTTCGTTGAGAGGTTTGTTAATGAAATAGCTTCGCATGATAGTTGGGCAACTAATAACCTTTATATAGCAGACCTCATTTTTTATTAACTATTTCCTATTTTGAGTGTGACAGCACGTGCAATTTATTCTTTAGAAATATTATATAACATCGCGATTAAGCGAAGTTCAAATCCCCTCGTGAGAAAATTTTCCCCCGACTTGTCAGGGCTGGAAAATTTTCGATACAGAGATGGGATTTGAATTTGGGAAACCGAAGTGCAACGAGGTTTCCGCTTAATCGCTGTTATACGCCCCGAGCCGAACAAGGAGCGTAAGCGACATTGTGAGGTGAGAGTGCAACGGGGTCGAGGATTTACGAAGTAAATCCGAAGAAGTTAAATTTAATTTTCCAATCAATTCTGCGTAGCAGACTATATTTTAAGGGAATTCTCTCTCTATCTCGGAGAGCTATCCAGTAAATACATTAAGGGCAATTTCGTGTTAAGCACGGAGTGCTTTCCAGTTAAAGAAGTTAGGGGGTCGCCGTTTCTAACAAATGATATTAAATAAAAAATTATTGTAACTATTGCTTCTGATTTATGGATGTCTGTCAACGCGTAATACAAAAACATTTAAATAACACTAGTTATTATTATAAGTAATGAGGTATATACAAAGAAGTGAGAAA
>JAHKAF010000102.1 GCA_018825865.1 Nanobdellota archaeon
AATAGTATTTTTAAAAATAAATCTGTTTTACAATCTAATTATCAACCAGAAGATATTCTTCATCGAAATGAGGAGATAAAACAGATTGCTTCTATCCTTGCTCCAGTTTTGAAAGGGGAGAGAACTAGTAATTTGTTTCTTTATGGTAAGACTGGGACAGGGAAAACACTTTCAATTCAATATGTTAAAGAAGAATTGATGAAAAGATTTAAAGTAGATTCTGATTTTGAATTGAGGATAGAGTATTTAAATTGTAAATTAAAGAAAATCTCAGATACAGAATATAGGATTTTGGCAGAATTAATTAAGAAATTGGGGGGGAAAGAAGTCCCAGCAACAGGTTTACCTACCCAAACTGTTTATAGCAAATTTATTGAAATTATTGATTCAAAGAAACAATTAATTGTTTTAATTCTTGATGAGATTGACCAAACTGTTAAGAAGATTTCAGATAATTTTTTATATAATTTAACTAGACTTAATTCTGAACTCTCAAAAACACAAATTTGCATAGTGGGAATTAGTAATAATTTAACGTTTTTAGATGAATTAGACCCAAGAGTTAGGAGTTCACTTTCAGAGGAGGAGATCGTATTTCCACCTTATAATGCATTACAATTACAAGAAATTTTGAATAATAGGGCTAAGGAGGCATTTATCAAAGGCATTGTTCAAGAAGGAGTGGTTGCTAAATGTGCTGCGTTTGCCGCAAGAGAACACGGGGATGCAAGAAGGGCATTGGATTTGTTAAGGGTTTCTGGGGAGTTAGCAGAAAGGAGTGATTCTAAATTTATTTTACTTAAACATATTGATGAAGCAAATAATAAGATTGAAAGGGATAAAATTTTAGATGTTATTAAATCTGAGCCAAAACAATTTCAGTTAGTGTTGTATTCAATTATTAAAATATTAGAAGAGAGAAAAAATGAACCAATTTTTACAGGAGATGTTTACAATTATTACCAAAAGCTATGTAAAGAAAATAAATCTGATATTTTAACTCAGAGAAGAGTTGGAGATATAATTCAAGAATTTGATATGTTGGGAATTATTAATGTTAGAATTATCTCAAAAGGCAGGCACGGAAGAATGAGGGAAATAAATTTAGCAATAACTGATAATTTGGTGAAAGAATCTAAAAAGATTATTGAGGATTTTTTAGGTTATAATTAAGGGATTTAACATGGAAAATAAGGAAGTATTAAAATATTTTTTAGAAAAAGGTCTCTTAGTGGATAACGAAGTTTTAGATTTATTTAGTGGTGTGAAGGATGTTGATTTTGTGAAGTTGATGATTGAGAAGATAAAGAAACATACACAACAGAAGGTGATTACAAAAGGAATTTTTAGTAAGGATGCAGAACAAGTGAACAAGCTTTTTTTGGATTTTCCTCAAGAGAGTCAGGAAAAATTAGAGAAGTTAAAGATTAAGTTGGGGTTGAGTATTGAGATTTCAAAAGAGATTTCGATTAAGGCTGTTAAGACTGAAAATTTTAAGGAGATGAATAGTCTGCCCAATATTAAATATGCTCTTCCAGTTCCTGAACCAAATAAAAAAATAGAAGTTAAGAATTTTGTGACTTATTTTAGGAATAGATTTTCTGAGATGAGAAATATTTTGCAAGATTATTCTCAATTAGACAACCTTGTATCGATTAATAAAATTTCTGGGAATCGGCAAGGGATTTCTTTAATTGGGATGGTTTTAGATAAAAGAGTTACTAAGAATAAAAATATTTTGTTTGAGATTGAGGATTTGACTGGAAAGATAAAAGTTTTGGTTAACAGGGATAAGAAGGAGCTTTATAAAAAGGCTGAGGAAATTACCTTGGATTCTGTTGTAGGATTTAAAGGTTCTGGTAGTAGAGAAATTTTATTTGTGAATGATGTTATTTTTCCTGAGCCTGTTCTTTACGAGAGAAAGAAATCATCTTTTGATGAGAATGTTCTTTTTATAGGGGATTTGCATTATGGGAGCAAGAGATTTTTGGAAGAAGGTTTTCTCAGATTTATTGATTATCTTAATGGAAAGGTTCCGAATACGCCAGAAGTTGATAAAATAAAATATTTGTTTGTTGTAGGGGATTTAATCACTGGTGTTGGAAATTATCCTAATCAGGAACGTGATTTAAAAATTACAGATATTGAGGAGCAGTTTTCAAGGATTGCTAATTTATTGGGAAGAATTAGAAGGGATATTAAAATAATTATCTCTCCTGGAAACCACGATGGTGTTAGGCTTATGGAACCTCAACCAGTAATTGATGAGAAATATGCCTGGCCACTTTATAATTTAAAAAATGTTATTCTCACAACCAATCCCGCACAAGTGAATATTGGTGCTAAACAGGATTTTTCTGGTTTTGATGTTTTAACTTATCATGGTTTTTCTTATTTTCATTATGCTAAAACAATACCTCATCTGGTAAAAAAGAAAGCGATAAACAATGCTGAATTAATTATGTCTTATTTGTTGAAGAACAGGCATCTGGCTCCGACGCACGCATCAACACAATATTACCCTTTAGAAAAGGATGCGCACATAATAAGAGATATACCAGATGTTTTTGTTTCTGCGCACACCCATAAAAGTTCGGTTTCTTATTATAACAACATTCTAATGATTTCAACATCTTGTTGGGAGGCCATGACCCCTTATCAAGAGAAGTTCGGGAACACGCCAGACCATTGTAAAGTTCCCATGTTTAATTTGAAAACAAGGGCAGTTAAAGTATTAGATTTTGAGTAATTTCATTCCGTCTCCAACAGACATAATTTTGAAAGAGGCAGGGAGTATTAGATTTTGAAAAGTCTGAAGATTAGTAGTTTAATAGTTGTTTTTGAGTGTAGAAATAGATAAAAGCAAGGAGGAATTTGTTTGAAGATGAAAAATAGATTAAAAAAAATAAAATTTTGGGCTGCTATGCTGTTGTTAAAATGAATGCTGGCCAATACTTCAAAAATTTGGAAAAAGACGTCAGAAAGGTCTACAAGGTCATGGAAGAGGCTCGGCAGAAGGGGTTAGACCCTGTTGATAAAGTTGAGGTGCCGTTGGCGAAGAGCATGGCCGAAAAGGTTGTAGCACTCATAGGAACTATTTATCCTCAGTTGATTGGTTGTGGGGTTGATAAAAGAATTCTTGAATTAGAAAAGAAATATGGGAAGTTGGACTCGACGATTGCGTTTATGATTGCCGAGGAAGTTGCAAAGCAGAAGTTTTGTAAGTTTGAGAGTTTGTTACAGGCAATTGATGCTGGAATCAGGATTGGTTTTGCATATATAACTCTTGGAGTCGTTGCGTCTCCAATAGAAGGTTTTACTGAGTTGAAATTGGGTAAGACAAGGGAAGGCAAGGATTATTTTATTGCCTATTTTTCTGGACCAATTAGGAGTGCAGGTACAACTGCTTCTTGTGTCGCTTTAATGTTGATTGATTATTTGAGAGAGTTATTTGGTTACGCAAAGTATGACCCTACTGAAGAAGAAGTTAAGAGGTATGTTACAGAGAATATAGATTTTCATGAGAGAGTATCTAATTTACAATATTTTCCTACAGAAGATGAAATGGCTTTTTTGGCAAAGAACCTTCCATTTCAAATCGCAGGGGAGCCGACTGAGAGAATAGAGGTTTCAAATTATAAGAATTTGGAAAGGGTAGAGACAGATTATATTCGTGGAGGTATGTGTTTAATTTTTTCAGAAGGGCTGGCGCAGAAAGCAGCAAAAGGTTTGAGATTATTGAATGGAGCAAAAAAGAATGGGATTAAATCAACAGGTTTTGATTGGATTCCAGAATATATCAAACTCCATGAAAAAAGAGAGAAAGGTGTTGTGGATGAGTCTCCGACGTATATTCAGGATTTGGTTGCAGGAAGACCTGTGTTTGGGCATCCTTCACGTTCAGGAGGATTTAGATTTAGATATGGGTTAGGACGGGTTAGTGGTTTTAGTGCAGTTTCTGTTCATCCAGCGACAATGGCAATTACAGATGATTTTATTGCAACTGGAACTCAGCTTAAAGTTGAGAAACCAATTAAAGGGACCATAACAACAGTCTGCGATTCTATTGATGGGCCGATTGTGAAGTTGGTTAATGGCAGTGTAAAAAAAATTAAGACCAAGGAAGAAGCGCGAAAGATTTACAAAAATGTTGATGAGATAATTTATTTGGGTGATATCTTGTTTGCGTTTAGTGATGTTCTGAATAGGAATTCTGTTTTGCTTAAACCTGGTTATGTCGAGGAGTGGTGGGGTTTGGAACTAAAGAAGGCACTGCTCAGTGTACCCCAAATTGTGGAATGCGGGGGCAAAAAGACAGGGGGAAGTGTAACACCACAGGTGTACACCAAAGAGGTGCAAGAACCTCTACGAGGCCCCGAAAAATCTTCTACAAAGATTTTTACTAAGGGCAACAATTATTATGATGTTAGTTTTGACGACGCTGTTAAATTGTCCAGGAAGTATAAGATTCCTTTGCATCCAGAATATATTTTTTATTGGACTGAGATTTCGAAGGAGCAGTTTTTGGGTTTGGTTGGTTGGTTGAAGAATTCTCATGTTTCCGAGGGAAAATTAGTGCTCCCTTATAACCAAGTGGAGAAAGAAGAGTTTGCTTTAGGGAAACGTGCACTTGAATTATTAGGTGTTGAGCACGATGTCACGATTGAGAATGTAGTGGTGAGTGAAGTTAATAGCAATGCTTTGTTAGTTAATCTTGGAATGAATAAATTGGATGAATTAGAATGTAATAAATTTGATTTAGGGGGCAAAGAAATTTTGGAAGTTGTGAATGAGGTACCCAAAGAGGGCACGAGAACCTCTAATGAATTATTAGGAGGAAGGAGTGTGTTAGAAGTTGTGAACGAGGTTTCTGAATTTGTGATTAAAGATAAGGCTGGAGATTTTATTGGGACAAGGATGGGGCGACCAGAGAAGGCGAAGGTGAGGAAGTTGACTGGACGGCCGAATGTTTTGTTTCCGATTGGAAAGGAAGGAGGGAGATTGAGAAGTGTGCAGGCTGCGTGTCAGGAGGGGTTTGTGAAAAGTGCGTTCCCAATTTATCATTGTAAGGAATGTAATAAAGAAACGATTTACCCTTGCTGTGAAGATTGCAATAAGAAGTGCGAGAAGATGTATTACTTTTATAAGTCAAAGGATAAGGCTTTTAACAAAGTTAAGGAAGATGAAGAAAAAGAAGGGACACCTTATTGCACCAGGTCAGTTGATATTAATCATTATTTTGAGGATGCTGTGAGGAAGTTGGGGTTGACAAAGGAAGAGATTCCTTTATTGATTAAAGGTATTAGGGGAACTTCTTCTGAAGATAGAGTTCTTGAGAATCTTGCTAAGGGAATGTTGAGGGCAAAGCATGATTTGCAGGTTAATAAGGATGGGACAATTAGGTTTGATGCGACTGAGTTGCCGTTAATTAGTTTTAAGCCGAAGGAGATTTCTGTAGGTGTTGAGAAATTGAAGGAACTGGGTTATGACAAAGATATTGATGGAAATGATTTGGTTAGTGATGAGCAGATATTGGAATTGATGCCGCACGATATTCTTCTTCCTAGTTCACCTGAGACGCCTGATGAAAGAGCTGATGATGTTTTTATGAAGATTGCGAATTTTATTGACGAGTTGCTTGTTAGGTTTTATGGTTTGAAGCCATTTTATAATATTAAGAGGAGAGAGGATTTAATTGGGAAGTTGGGGGTTTGCATGGCGCCGCATAATTGTGCAGGTGTTATTTGCAGGTTTATTGGGTTTTCAAATGCCCTCGGGTTGTTTGCCAGCCCGTATATGCATGCTGCTATTAGGAGAGATTGTTTTGATTATGACACTTATTTTCCAATAAAATGTGGGGGTGTTTGGAAGATGGTTAAGATTGGGGATTTGGTTGATAAATTAAATCCTAAAATAGTGGTTGATAATTATGGAACAAAAGAAAAGAAAGTAGTGGGTTTTGAAACTATCGGGTTTGATAATGATTTAAAGAGTGTTAAGATAAATAATTTTACTAAGCATTCAAAGAATTCCATGTTTGAAATTAAGACTTCTTTAGGTAAAAAAATAAAAGTTACTGAAAATCATAAGTTTTTAGTTGCTGGAAAAATTAAATCGGCATCTTCACTTCAAATAGGGGATAAATTACCTTTACCGAGGAGGATTAAGATTAAGTCAAATGATTTGAAGGAGGTTAATTTAGCTGAATTGTTGGGCGCTGAGAAATTAATGGTGAGAAAGATTGGAGAGATTTTTTTAAAATTAAGTGATAAGGAAAAAGAAAAGATTCTCGGAGATTTAAAAATTAGTAAAAAGCAATTTATGAATTATAAATTAAGAGATAGTTATCCTATTGAGTTTGTTTTGAGGTTAAATGAAAAATTGAAGAAAGAGGTTTTTAGAAAAGGGTTTCTTGCAACTAAGAGAGATAATATTGAGGTGCCGATAATTGTTAAATTAGATAAAGAGCTTTTAGAAGTCATTGGGTTGTATATTGCTGAAGGGTATGCAAGAAGTGTAGGCGGTAAAAAAGGTTTGAATCAAATTTATATTGCTTCAGAAGATAAGTCTTTGAGAGAATTTGTTAAAAAAACTATTGAGAAACATTTTGGGTTAATTCCGAGTGAGAGGAAAGAAGATAGGGTAACTTTTTCTTCGAGGGTTTTATATTTGTTCTTCACAAAAATTTTAGAATGTGGAAGCAATGCAAAGAGTAAAAGAATTCCCAGTTTATTTTTTGATTTGCCTTTGGAAAAGTTGTCTGCAGTTTTAAGAGGGTATTTTGAAGGAGACGGTTCTGTTAGTAAGTCTGATAAGAGAATATCTTGTGATAGTGTTAGTGATGGGCTGCTTTATGATTTGGAGTTTTGTTTAGCAAGATTTGGAATTTTTGCTAAGAGATATGAGTATGAAAAACAACCCGGGCCGCGAGTTAGGGAATTTTATATTAGGAAAAAGAGGGAGATTCCTAATTTTAGAATAACTAAATTGACGATTGGGTCGGATTTTGTTGATAGTTTTAAGGAAATTGGATTTTTGTCCTCGAGAAAAAAGAAAGTTTTTGATTATATTGTTAAGAAAAGTTTTAGTGGAATGAGGATTGATTATAATGAGAATTTTGTTTATGATCCAATTATTTCTATTGAGGGTATTGGAGAGAAGGAAAGTTATTGTTTGAATGTTGATACAGAAAATCATTTGGTTATAGGGAATTCTATTGTTAGTGCACAATGCGACGGTGATGAAGCAGCGATTATGTTACTGGGGGATGTTTTGTTGAATTTTTCGAGGAAGTTTTTACCTTCGCATAGAGGCGGGACTCAGGACGCGCCGTTGGTTTTGAATGCAAAAATTGATGCTGGTGAAGTTGATGACCAGATTTTGGATTTTGAATTTGTGAGGGGTTATCCTTTGGAGCTTTATGAGAAGGCAGAGGAGAGGAAGCACTCGTCTGAGGTTAAGGGAATTAAGATTTGTAAAGATGTTTTGAGAGAGGGTGGAAATCCGTTTGTTGGTATTGGATTTACGCACGATACTTCGAATTTTAATGATGGTGTTGTATGTTCATCTTATAAGATTTTTCCGACCATGGCAGAGAAAGTTCGGCACCAGATGGAACTTGTTGAGAGGATTAGGGCTGTGGACACGTCTGATACTGCACGGTTGATTATTGACAGACATTTTATTCGGGACATGAGAGGTAATTTGAGGAAGTTTTCGATGCAGGGTTTTAGGTGTGTTGCTTGCAATGAGATAATGAGGCGCCCGCCTTTGAATGGAGTTTGTAGTAGGTGCGGGGGGAAATTGATTTTCACAATTCACGAGGGTGGAATCAAGAAATATCTCGAGCCTGCTTTGGATTTAGCAAAGAAGTATAACTTGTCGCCTTACATGAAACAGAATCTGGAATTAGTGAAGAGATATATTGAAAGTATTTTTGGGAAGGAGCTGGAGAAACAAAAAGACTTGAATGAGTATTTTTAATGAGAAGTTCTTGAAAGGGAAGAAAATGCGAATGAGTTGGAGGGGCAGACGGGGTTAGGGGATTTTATGTGAGTGGGAAAAGTTTTTGTAGTATGGGGAATTAAGAGGATATGGAATTAAAAGGGGTGAAAAATTTTCTTGAAAAGTTAAATCCAGATGATATTGTTTTTGATTCGCATTTTTATAAAAGATTGAGGGAAAGACCGATAAATGAGGGTATTGTTAGAAGTTTTTTATTTCAATTTGATAGATTAGAAAAGATTGAGAAAGGAAAAG
>JAHKAF010000103.1 GCA_018825865.1 Nanobdellota archaeon
ACAATTTTGTATTTGTGCCATTTTCCTCTTTTACACAATAAATAAGTAAGCGGAGCTTATATAGTTTTCTCCTAATTGGTGGGTGAATCAGCGACGATAAACTCTCACCACTTTTAACATCTAAAAAAATCCCAATAAAGATTTACTCTAAAAGCCCAAATCGACCAAGAAGTCTACAAACTTTATGGCTTAACCTCGGAGGAGATTAAAGTTGTTGAGGAGAATCTAAATTAATTATTTCAGATAATTCTAAATCGTCTGCACCATCTGCGGACTTGGAAGCCCTGACCTGTTCTCTTGAATTATTATCGGGCTTTTTTCATAAATCTTATTTCTTATTTCTACTTGATAATTTAATCGAAGTTCAATTACTCCCCCCTCAACCTTTGACTTAAACTGCCATTTTGGAATTGCCCTCAGATTTACTCTTGAAATTCCTAAAAATTCAGAAGCTTCAAAAATCTGAATTCCTGTTATGAACTTCTCATTATCCACGTCAATAACCATATTTTGAAATTCTAGTGAAAAGTCATATTCCCTATTTTTTAATTTAAAGAATAGAATATCATTTACAAAATCATAGTCCATTTCTCCTTCTGCCTCTAAATGTCTTGGTTTTATATTTTTGGTATTTGCCATTCTTCTATAAAGTAAAAGGTAACTATTTTAACCTTTCTAAATAATAAAGAATATAAAAAACTTCCCTATCAAATTAATTTCCCAAAACCAACCTACCCCAAAAGCCCAAATTTCTTCAATCTAGCCATAATCGCACTTGGTTGTCTTTTCATAATGTGTGCAATTTCATCAATAGAGGTATTTTTAGAATATAACGCCTTTAGTTTATTATCTTCCTCTTCTTCCCATGGTTCGTACGCATTTGGAAATTTTTCTTTGATTTCTTTTAATCGTTCATGATAGTCTGTTTTTGGATTCTCTCTTATTCCATCTTTTTCAAAAATTGTTACAGAATTAAGGTTGTTTTCTTTTGTATACTCTTTGATAACTTCTAAAAATAAATATCCAAAATCTTTTAATTTATGTTCACCAACACCGTTAATATCTAATAATTCATCTTTATTGTTTGGCAGGTAATATGCCATCTCTTGCAAGGAAGCGTCGCCAAATATAACAAAAGGAGGAACATTTCTTTCATTAGCAATTTGTTTTCTTAGAGTTCGCAATTTCTCAAATAGATTTTTGTTGTAATTTAATATCTTTCTCTCTCTTTTGAGACTTATCCTCTCTCTTGGAGAACTCTCTTTTATTTCAGGAAGTTCTAAACAAATGTCACAGCCATTGCAATTATTCTCTGAAAAAGTTTCACCAAAATATCTTAGTACATATTTTCTTCTACAAGAGACACATTCGCAATAATCCATTACTTTTTTTAGTTTATCCCTTTCTTTCTCTTGGATAAACTCGTCTGCAAGTTGATTAATGAAAAATTCATGTTTTCTTTTGTCTCCCCACGAATAGAATAAAATGCAATCGCTTGGAAGTCCATCGCGTCCTGCTCTCCCAATTTCTTGATAATAACTTTCAAGTGTTTTTGGAAATGTGTGGTGTATAATTAGCCTAACGTCTGGTTTGTCAATTCCCATGCCAAATGCAATCGTCGCCACGATGATATTTGCTTTATCTCTAATAAATAATTCTTGGTTATGTTTTCTTGTTTCATTGTTAAGCCCTGCATGATAGGGAAGGGCATTAAATCCATTTTCCCTCAATCTTTGAGCAATATTTTCGGAGTCTTTACGAGAAAAGCAATAAATAATCACAGATTCTTTTTTATATTTTTTAAGTATTTCTAGAATTTTATTAAGTGCCTTCTTTTTTTCTCTAACAATTAAATTAAGATTTTTTCGGTCAAAACTTGAGATAAATATCAGTGGTTCTTTAAGGGATAATTGTTTTAAGATATCTTCTTTTACTTTTTCCGTTGCTGTTGCTGTCAGTGCAATTATTGGAACCTCTGGGAAGATTATTTTTAGGAATTTTAAATTTCTGTATTCCTGTCTAAAATCATGCCCCCATTCAGAAATACAATGGGCTTCATCAATAGCGATTAAGTTTATTTGCAATGTTGTTAAAAATGATTTAAATTCTTCTGATGCTAATCTTTCTGGAGCAATGTAAAATATTTTTGTTTCTTTGTTTATAATCTTTCTTTGAATGTCAGTAATCTCTTTGAACGAGAGCGATGAATTAATATATTCCGCATTAATTCCATTTGTCTTTAGATTATCTACTTGGTCCTTCATAAGAGAAATAAGGGGAGAAATAACAATCGTAATCCCCTCTAATTTTAGGGCAGGGAGTTGGTAGCAAAGAGATTTTCCCCCTCCTGTTGGCATAAGAACAAAGGTATCTTTTTTCTCAAGAACGTTATTTATAATATCTTCTTGCATTGGTCTGAAATTATCATATCCAAAATATTTTTTTAATAAGACCCTCATTTGGTTTCAAACATTTATGTCTTTAAAGTTTTAACTGCTATTTCTTCTCAAACACACTTTTTCTAACTACAAAACTATTTGTTATAATCGTAACATTTTCTGAACACTTGTTATTTTTTTAGAACACTCCTATTCCATATGGAACACATTAGTTCCAATACTTTTATTAATTGGTTCTTGTTTTATATTTCATTAAAAGAGGAAAGATAATAAATGCCGCCGAGAGATGTAAGGGAAATTTTAGAAAAGCATGGAGCAAGAATTGAGAGCCAGATTAAGACGAATCCTGTTGAGAGTGTGAATTATAGTCGTGAGTATATGATGTTTCGGGATGAGATGGCGCCTGAGCTTTCGCGGTTTGAAAGATGGTGCGGGAGTTTGGGAAGTTTGGTGAAGTTGAATGTTTCTAAAAAAGATGAGGATAAGATTAGAAGAAATCTTGAGATCGCACATCTTAATATTGAGCCTTGGCAGGCTTTGACTTTGAGCATTGTGACTTTTCTTGGAGTATTTGTTCTTGGGTTGTTGATTGCGCTTTCATTTGCTTTGATTAGCGGGAGCATTGCGAATTTTCCACTTTTATTTTTCTTTTTAGTTATTGTGTTTGCTTTGTTTTTGTTTTATTTTGTTTATGGGTATCCTGCACGGCTGGCGAATAAATGGCGGCTTAAGGCGTCGTCGCAGATGGTTCCTGCAATTTTGTATATTGTGGTTTATATGAGGCACACGCCGAATCTTGAAAAAGCGATTGCGTTTGCTTCAGAGCATCTCCAGTATCCGTTGGCACTTGATTTGAGGAAAGTTTTTTATGATGTTTCTGTTGGGAAGTTTTCCACTATAAAAGAGAGCCTGGATAATTATCTTGAAGGGTGGAGGGATTATTCTACAGAGTTTATTGAGTCGTTTCATTTAATTGAGAGTAGTTTGTTTGAGCCAGATAATAATAGGAGGATTTTAATTTTGGAGAAGGGGTTACAGGTTGTTCTCGACGGAGTTTATGATAAGAAGCTTAAGTTCACGCATAATGTGCGAAGCCCTTTGACGAATGTTTATATGTTGGGAGTTGTCCTGCCCACACTTGGACTTGCACTACTTCCTCTTGCATCAGCGATGGTAGGAGATTATATTAAATGGATTCATGTTCTTCTTTTGTTTAATTTTATTGTTCCGTTTTTTGTTTTTTATCTGACTGATAGAATTATGATGCTGAGGCCAGGAGGCTATGGGGAGTCGACGCTGTTAGAGAGAAATCCTCTTTATTATAAATATAAAAGCAAAGCACCTTATTTTAATGCGTTTCTGATTTGTTTGCCTTTTTTTATACTTGGTTTGTTGCCCTTGATTTTCCAATATACTCCGATTCCTGAAATGATTGGTTTGCAAAAAGATTATACTTTTGCCCAATTCGGGCTGGGGATTTTTGGAGAGGAAAGTATCTTTGGATTTATTGATTCAGGAAATGGTTTTGCCGGACCTTTTGGTGTTGGGGCTTTGATATTGGGGATGTTTATTCCTTTTGGATTGGCTTTGTTTTTTTCAATGGCGTATAAGGGAAAGACTAAAGAGATGATTGTGGAGAGGGAAAACACAAAAATGCTTGAGAATGAATTTAATAATTCTTTGTTTCAGTTGGGGAATAGGATGGGGAATGGGATTCCGCCTGAGCTTGTTTTTGCAAGGGTTGCTGAATCGTCGAAGGGTTTGATGACGCAGGATTTTTTTAGAAGGGTTAATTATAATATTCAACAAATGGGGATGAGTGTTGAGAAGGCGATTTTTGACCCGAATCGTGGGGCGCTTATTTATTATCCGTCGGACTTGATTGCTACGAGCATGAGAGTTCTTGTTGAGTCTTCAAAGAAAGGTTTGCAGATTGCAGCAGTGAGTTTGATGAGTATTTCAGAATATGTTAAGAATATACAAAAGATAACTAATCGGCTGAAGGATATGCTTGCAGAAATTGTTTCTGATATGAAGAGTAATATGACTTTTTTGGCGCCTTTGCTTTCAGGAATTGTCGTCGGGCTTGCAGCAATGATTACGTCTATTCTGAATAAATTAGATGTTACTAATTTGGGAGATGCAGGAACAGCAGGTGTCGGAAGCTTTGATACGATTCTTCAAATATTTGATTTAGTAAAAATGATTCCTCCATATTATCTTCAGATTATAATCGGGATTTATTTGATTCAGATAATTTTTATTTTAACCGGGACTTTGGTGGCAATAGATTCAGGGGAAGACAAACTTGAGAAGACGAATAAGATAGGAAAGAATTTGAAGGCAGGAGTTCTGCTTTATTTTATAACTGCTTTAATATCGACGCTGGCTTTGTTTTTGCTGAGTTCGATTGTGTTGGGGGGGTTGGTTTAGGAAAAGATTATTAGGTTTCATAATTGGAGTTTTAAGAAACCAAGAATTTAAATATTTGAATTTGTTGTTTTAGTTATGAAAAATAAAAAGAGGAATCAACGATGTTTCCGAGAGAGACGTGGTAGAAATCTTTTAATTGACTTTTTGAACAAAAAAGTTTCTGGTAGAGT
>JAHKAF010000104.1 GCA_018825865.1 Nanobdellota archaeon
AGGCGTTGAATGAAGATCAATCTCCTGTTTACTCCTATAATTTTACCCAGAATGTAACAGGGTATTCAGTAACTGATATCTTTTCTATTTACAGTATTAATTCTTCCCAACATAGTGGTTTTACCAGCCCGAATAATTTTACATGGATAACAATTAATTCAACTACTGGTGTTATGACAATAAACTCCACTCTGAATAATGAGACAGGAAATTTTACTATTTCAATTCAGGTTATTGATACTAATGAGGAAGGAACTACTGTTGCCTCAGAATTTATAGTCAATGCAACAAACGATGCTCCAAATTTCACGACGATTAATAACGCCTATAATCTAACCCAAGACCAATTATTTTTTGAATATATAAATGCAAGCGATGAAGAGGAACATTATCCATTATATTTCAATATTAACTTTTTTAATAATTGTACTCATGCAAGCTGGAGTGGCCGCAGCCCTGGGGAAAATTGCTCAATTTTTAATTTGACAAATATAGCAAATATTTCTGCCTTAATGAACCTTACACCAACAAGAAATGATGTGGGAACTTACTGGGCTAATATAACTGTAATGGATTTTGGAGAGAATTATTCCTGCCCCCATGCTTATTGTGAGAATACGACATATGAACAAAATAAAACAACTTACTCTGAAATTATTAAGTTTGATGTTTTTTCCATCCTGGAAATTAATGTCTCTGATTGTCAAAATAAAATCTTTCAGGAAAATCAATCAGGAACTTGTCAAATTAATATAACTACAAAAGGAGAAATTGATTCACTAAATATTTCAAGCATAGCCTCCTTGAGAAATTATGATGCCGGTGTTTCAAATACAAGCTGGTTTTATGCTAATGATTCCGCAAATGCAGCGAATTTTACATCAACAATAAATATCAATGTAACTCCTCAAAAAACAGAAATAGGGAACTGGACAATTAATTTAACAGTTTATGACATTACTTCTGGTGAAAATTCAGTTGCACAAATTTATGTTTATGTAAACAGAACTTCCAATGATATTCCTGACCTTGTGAATATTGAGAACACAAACACTTCAACAGATTTATTAAAAAGAATCAATTTAACAGTTTACGACGATGATTTGCTTATTCCAGACAAAAATGCAAGTTCTGGAGGGTATAATGAAACAATAACTTTCAATGTTATAATTTTAAATCAGTCAAATTTAAGTCAGGAGTTAAGTATTTCTGGTTTTGATGTTGAAATTTTATACATGCCTGTTTCAGGAACAAACAGGACAGAAGCAAAGATAGAGTTCACTCCAAATTCAAGTGAGGCAGGAGATTATACAATTAATATTACTGTTAATGATTCAGAAAACTCTTTGGATTCAGATGTATTTAATCTGTCAATTATTTCAAACGAGTTTCCTTCCTGGAATCAGACATCTTATTCTTTTGCCCTGATAGTTAATTCGACTTTTGCCACCACCGCAGCTTTTGGCCAGATTAATTTAACAGGAGATGGTTATGTAACTGATACAGGAGATACTTTAACATTTACAAATGATTCTTCTGCAATGCCAAGATTTAATTTAACTTCAGATGGCTTAATTAGTTTTACTCCTTATAAAGAAGATGTTGGCAACTGGAGTTTTAATGTTACTGCAACAGATTCTTTCGGATTACAAAATACCACAATTTTTACTTTTAATATAACCAACATAAATAGCGTCCCAGTTATTCAGACCCCTCTTTCTGTAACTAACGCTTCTGTAACTGCTAATTCAAATATAACTGCACAAGAAGATAATTATACTACTATTACATTATGGGTCCAGGATGATGATGATTTTAAAATATCTTCTGCACAAAAAAGTTATTATAATGAAAGTTTGAATATCAATTTGACAATTGAAGGCCCAAACCCTAATTTATTTAATTTTACGAAAACTAGTGATTTCCCCACGGATAATTTTCCAAATAGAACAGAATATGATGCAATATTCACTCCAAACAAAATAGATGTTGGGACTTATAATATAACAATAAACATTACAGACGCAAGTAATTCTTCAGACATTTTAAAATTTAATCTAACAGTAAATGAGGTAAATGATGCTCCTATTTTAACAGAAATAACAAATCAAACATCTGCAGTAAACAGAATTCTTTATTATGATGTGAACGCAAGTGATGAGGAAGATGGAAATGATACTCAAGGGAACCTTACATTCAATTTAACATTTTTACAGGGCACAGATTTTATAAATGGGAATGAAACTATTTTTAATACGACATCCGGAATTTTAAACATCACTTTTAACAGCAGTCATGCAGGAACTTATAGAATTAATGTTGTTGTTAATGATTCTGGAAATTTAGAAGATTCCGATGACTTTTGGGTTTATGTTTACGATGCGCCCAATGTTACATACCCAGTTTCTGGAGAAAATTTTACCTTGCAGGAAAATGTAACTTCTAACTTAACTTTTCAGGTAAACCACACTATCGGGGATAATCTGACTTATGAGTTTTATATTGATAATGTTTTGAGGAATACCACAATTTATTATGGGAATGGAACCAACTTAACATGGCAGTTTACTCCGAATTTTACAGACGAGACCTATGGGCAATTTGAAAATTTGACCTTGATAGTTTATCCTACAACTTCTGAACTCGAAAATAAGACTGAATTAAATACGACAATAAATTACAATATCAATATAAGCCATACAAATTTCCCAGTATCTTTTAGTGGTTATATCGGAGATGAACAAAAAAATTATGATCAGGAAATCACAATAAACCTTGCAAGTTACTTTTCAGATATTGATTATAATGATGTCCACTATAATCAAACAGTTAACTTCAGTATTGTCAGCAACTCTACTCCATCTTATATTAGTTCAAGTGTTTCTAATTGGGGTTTAACATTATCTTCATCAATTGCTGTAACTGAGTTATTAAATATCACAGGGAATGATTCTTCTACTACTGCCACGAGCAATTCATTTGAGGTTGAATTTACTACTCCAACAACAGTTACTGTTCCAACACCTTCGGGAGGAGGGGGTTCATCAACAATTCCGGTTTCATTGAAAATAATTGTGCCAGACCCTGTTTCAGCATATCAAGGAGACAGGATTGTATTACCGATAACCCTTTATAATAATGGTAAAAAGACACTTTTCGACATAAATCTAACAAGTATAATAGTCAAAAACAATTTAGTTGGAGAAGATATCACTTTCTCCCTTGATAAATACTATTTCTCCTCTCTCGCAGTTGAAAAAAAAGAAAATGTTACATTGACAGTAAATGTAAATACAAACAAGACAGGAACATTTGAAATTACTATAAATGCAAAGGTGAAAAATCCAGAATACAATGATTGGGGGAAAGTTTATTTTACAATTAAAGAAAGCGAAGGTACCCTCGATAAGTTATTGTTTCTAGAAGAATTTCTCAGAGATAATCCAGAATGTATAGAATTGCAAGAAATTGCGGATGAAGCAAGAGAGTATTTCAAAAAAGGAGATTTTATTAATACTGTATTAAAGATAAATCAAGCAATTGGAGGGTGTAAGGAGGCTATCTCGCAGCAATCAAGAGCAAAGAGGAGAGAAGTTGTTGAAGATAGCTTATATAAATATCTACTCATAGCAACTTTGATTGCCTTTTTTATTGGGATTGTATATTATTCCTATAAAAGAATAAAATTAAAAAGAAGCTATATGGGACACGAATTCAAAACCCCTGAAAACAAACTTATTTTTAATAATAAAACTTCTTTGGTGTTTATGTTAATAGGATTAATTGGAATTCTGGTTACAACAAATACTAATATAACTGGATTCGTGATTAAAAATTCAACCAATCAAAATGGATTTAATTTGAATTTTATTTTTA